>CAZSJP010000021.1:0-5936 GCA_964606675.1 uncultured bacterium | reverse complement strand
AGACCGCCTTGTCAGCAGCGGCGCGAATCGCCCTACCCGCCCGGGTTCTCGGCGTACCACTCGGCGACCTTGACGATGCCCGCCGCTATGTCGTCGGCGTCGTTCTCCGTCAGGCCCTCGTTCCAGCTCATGTTGATGGTGTGGCCGAGGAACCAGATCGTCTCCTGGGCGTCGTCGTCGCTGTAGACGATCCCTTGCCTCGCCTGCGGCAGCGACCATGGTATCTGGCTGGTCCCATATGTCTTGCGCTCCTTGATGATCGGGTAGTCGAACATGGGGTTCGGGATGTAGCCCGCGCCGAACGGTATGCCCTCGGCTCTCAGCGCTTCGGCGAACCTCTGCGGCGTTACGCCGAGCCGCTCCTCGTCGATGGTGAAAGAGTAGATCCAATACGAGTGCACGATGCCGTCGTAGTGGTAGGGCGTGAACACCCCCGGCGCGTTGGCGAGCGACTCGGTCAGCCTATCGCCCGTGGCGCGCCTGCGACTCAGTATCTCTTCGAGCTTCGACAACTGCCCCAGGCCCACGGCGCCGACCATCTCGGTCATGCGGTAGTTCATCCCGAGGAACGCATGGCCTCTGCTCGAATCGCGCGGCCAGGCCTTGTCGGTGAACAGCTTGGCGCGCTTGGCGATCTCCTCGTCGTTCGTGATCGTCATGCCGCCGTCGCCCGTGGTCATCTGCTTCGACTGCTGGAAGCTGAACGCGCCGACGTGGCCGATCGTGCCGCCCAGCTTGCCCTTGTACATCGCTCCGTGCGCCTGGCAACCGTCCTCGATGACTACCAGGTCGTGCTTCTTTGCCAACGCCATGATCGGGTCCATGTCGCATGTCTGCCCGAACAGATGCACCGGCATCAGCGCCCGAGTGCGCGGCGAAAGCATCTTCTCGATGGTCTCGGCGGTGATGCAGCCCGTGCGGCGGTCGACATCGGCGAAGATGGGCACCAGATTCTGCATCAGCATGCCGATGACCGACCCGAGGTCGGAGATCGTGCTGGTGATTATCTCGTCGCCGGGCTCCAGGTCGAGAGCCGACACCGCGACGTGCAGGGCGCTCGTGCCGGACGACGACGCCATGGCATGATCGGCTCCGTACCAATCCGCGAACGCCTTCTCGAACTCGACGACCTTGGTGCCGTTGTTCCGGTTGAGTTTGGCCGAGTCGAGCACCTCCAGTACGAGTCGTTTCTCTTCCTCGCCGATCATGCGTCCGGCCGCATCGCTCGTGCTGGGGAAGCCTTCGTCGCGCGTCTTTGGTCCACCATCCAACGCCAGTTTCGTTGCCATCGGGCGCCCGCCTTTCACTCATGTTCCGTAGTTGTCGATTCCGTGCCGAGGGTAGTGATGCAGACCGAGGGTCTGGATGCAGACTGAGAGTCCGCGTGCAGGCCTGCGACCTGTATGCGAAATGTAACCGCATGGCGAAAGGCCACCAATGCCGTCGGTACCACCCCCGACGCGGTCCTCGGCTTGACCCACGCCGCCGGCACGCCACATTCCATGGCAGACCGTGCTTCCCGAAGCGCTCACCGCCACCTAGATAAGGAGTCGTGCAGATGTCCGACACGCTCAACGTCACCAGGCTGGCCGAACCGTGCCGTGCCAGGCAGGTGCTCAACGGACGAGTCGTCGTCGACCCGGTCGATGGCCGCGAACGTCTGTGGCTGACCAACATGAACGAGGATCGCGGCGGCGAACTCGTATCCGTTGATTTCGAGAACGACACGGCGGACGTCTTCGTGTGGCCCGCCGGGCAAGGCTCGTGGTGCGTGCTGCCGCTGCCGAACGACAGGTTGGCCGTCAGCACATACTACGACGGGACGTTTCTGCTGTTCGACATGCGGTCGAGGGAGTTCGTCCACGTAGTCGATTTCCCCGGCGAGAGCTACATATGGGACATGACCGTCGGTGCCGACGGCCGGGTGTACGGCGGCACCTACGCCGGCGCGCGGCTTGGCTGCTTCGATACGGAGACCGGCGCGTTCGAGGACTGCGGCTCGCCCGTGGAGGGCACCGGCAACCTGTATCTGCGTACCGTCATGGCAACGCCGACCGGCGACGTCGCGTGCACGTTCGGCTACGAGTCGCCGTCGCTCCAGGTCTACCGCTTGGCCACGAAGCGTTTCGAAGTGCTTTCGGACCTCGCGTGCAACCTTCACGCGAACGTGCGCGGCCATCTGTTCGTCAGCAACGCGGAGGAGGGGCTGTTCGCGCTTTCTGGGGACGCTTCGTCCCGGGCGCCTCGGCTGCCGCTGCCCGCATGTCCTGTCGAAGAGGGATGGAACGGTGTCGCGTCGTTCTCGACGGATGAACGAGTGTATCTGACCGCCGACGGTGCGCATTGGCGATGGACCCCGGGCGACGACGGCCTGGAGATGGTGTTCGACGTCGACCTGCGCGGCGGGAGAGTCATGGACGTGTCTGCCGACGGGCGCATCATGGGTGTGCGCGGGCAGGACTACTTCGTTGCCAACCCCGGCGACACGGATATCGAGTTGCGGCGAATCCCTGGCGAAAGCAGCGGACGCCCCATGCACTTCCTCGTCGGCGACAGCACGGGCAAGCTGTGGGCCGGGCCGCCGTTCGGGCAGACCGTGTGCTCGTACACCATCGCCACCGGCGAGATACGAAACACCGGCGCCGTCGTCGATGCCGGGGGCGAGGTGTACGGCGCGGCTGCGGTCGGTGGGAAGCTCTACACGGCGTCGTACTCAGGCGCCGACTTCGCCGTATGCGATCCTTCGGAGCCATGGGATCAGTGGAACGGCGTCAATCCGCGTCGGATCGCATCGACGAAGGACAAGAACCAGTGTCGCCCTACCGGCAGAATGTTTCTCGGCGCCGACGGATTCCTGTATTCGGGATGGCAGGCCGCTTACGGCCGATACGGCGGAGCGCTCGCCAGGCTCGACCCGCGGACGGACGAACTCACCGTGTGGGAGGACCCTCTTGGCGACGAGCCGATCATGTCGTTGGCGCTTGATGAACGCCATGCGTACATCGGCACGGGTCACGGCGCGAACGGTCTCCCGACGCGCGATGGCGACGGCCAGTTCGGCGTGTGGAGCCTTGAGCGCGAGGAGGTCGTCTTCTCATGCCGCATGCCGGGAATGTCCACAGTCGGTTGTATCGGAGCGATGGGTGGCCCGTCGTTCGCGCTGTTCCCCGAAGGCGACCTGTTGCACGTGTTCGACGCCGATGCGATGGAGTTCGGAAGCGATCTGGTGGCAGAAGCCGGCGGCGGCTGGTGCGAGGACATCCTGCGTGGCGATGGGTTCCTGCTCTACGCTCGAGGCGCGTGGCTGGTGAAGGTGAGCGCCGATTTGTCCATCGAGACCATCGGCCCGTTGGACAATCCCGTTAACCGCATGGCTTTCGGGGCGGACGGCAACCTCTACTACACCAGTGGACCGACGCTCTATCGCGCTGAGGGGCTGTAGGTCATGTCCGGGTCGAGCGGGAAGAACGGACGACTGAGCCGCGAGTAGCTGAACTTGCGCGGGTCGAGCGCGGTGATGCCGGGCGTATCGACGTAGATCGTCTTCGCGGCAATGGGGTCGTACGCAGCCCGGTGCGCGATGGCTGCCTTGACCACGATCGCCGCCAGCGATGTCGGCTCGATCCCCAGCGCACGGAGCTGCTGGAGGTTCCACATCGGCATCTTGCGCTCGGTCGCGACGACCGTCAGCCCATTGGCATCAAGCACCGCCGTCCGTCCCATGTCGTCGACTATGCCATCCCGCATCGGCCCGATGTTGGTGTAGATACCGTCGCAGATGGCCCGAACTCGGCATCGCAGTTTGACGGGCTCGCCGTGCATCGCGTCGGTCTTGCCACCGATCCGGAAATTGGCCTCGCAGCGTACGCCGGTCTCTACTGCGCGCTCCACCGACTCCGCATCCGCGATCAGCACCAGCGCGCCATCGGCCCGTTGCCGCGCGAGTTCGGCCAACAGCACCGTGCCGTCGCCCGGGGTGCCACCACCGACGTTGTCGCCTGCATCGACAAGCACCACCGGTCCCGCGGGCGCACCGAGCGCCTCGCGAACTGCCACAGCCGGTTCCGTGACACTCGCGGCGAACTCGTGACGCAGATCCCAGGCCTGGCACGCAAGCTCGTCGGCGTACGCCCCGGACGCATTCGGGTCGCCATCTGTCGCGACCACGACTGACATCCCGGCATGAGGGGCGTCGGCCCACTGGAATCCTCCGAACACGCTCGCCCAGAGCACTCCGGGACGACGCTCCACCTCGTGCGCTGCCTCGACGAGCGCCTGCATCGGGCCCGATCCGGTGAACTGCGAGAGCAGGAACGGCATGATCGGCACCTGCGCCAGTGCGACTTCCGGCACCGCGGCGCCGGCGATGATACGGGCCAGTAGGCTGGTGGCTTCTTCGCCGCGTTCGCGGAAGTCGACGTGCGGATACGTGTCGTAACCGATCAGTCCGTCGACCGCTTGCAGCATTTCCGGCGTGATGTTGCCGTGCAAGTCGGCAGTCGCGACTATCGGTACATCGTCGCCGAGCGTCGCGCGCACTCGGCCGAGCCACCAGCCGTCGGGGGCGGCTCGCGTCGGCGTCAACATCGCACCGTGCACGACCAGCAGCACGCCGTCGAGGTCGCTCGTCGCGGCGAGGCGTCTGCACAGTTCTTCGGTCATCTCCTCCAGTGCGTCGTCGGTGACGGCACCGGACGGCATTCCCCACGCCATCAGCGTCGGCGATACGTCCCAATCGTGTCGTTCCGCGCCGACGAGGAACCCGCCGATCTCGGAGTCCGTACCAGACCATCTGTCGACGATTCCGTCGCCGACTTCGAGGCTCGACGCGCGGAAATCGTCGAGCGTGGTCGGAACCGAGGCAAACGAGTTCGATTCGTGATAGATGCCGCCAATGGCAATCGTCATCTGTCGTTGTCCCGTGTCGACGCCGTGTGATTGGAGTCAGTAGCCTTCCTCGGCTTTCCGAACGTCTCGCTCGTCCAGGATGTCCGCATCCACAGCATCTTCGAGCGCCTCGCGGAGTTCGTCCTTGTCCACCGACCCGAACTCTTCTCTCACAAGGTCGCGGATGGCCTGGTATGCGCCCTCGGCCGATTTCGACCTCAACTCGGTGATCTGATCGCGCGTTAGCTTCATGATACGCCTCCGAAAGCAACTCACATCTGTTGGCATCGGTCCTGTCAGACCCGCCAGTGGTCCAGTTCATACGTTTCCGACGGTAGCTTCAACGATAGCATCCCATCGCGCGGCCAGCGCTCGATCTCCGAACCGCCGGACGTGAGCGCGACGACGATTTCGCACGTGCTGCCGGCCACCATCCCAAGGTCCGCGACATCTATCGCACACTCGATCACGTGGTCCGCGCAGACCTCCGCCCGTGCGGGCTTCGGGCCGTCGTCGGTCAGCAACGTCAACTCCAGGCCGGACGACCTGCCCAGCGGACCGATCTCGATTCTCATTCCCGGCGAAGATGGAAGCTCGCACGTGATGGCGACGTCGTCCATGGCCGGGTCGAAAGGCGAGAGCACGGTGTCGATTCTGACGTACAGCCGGGTAGTGTCGGCACCGTACCGCACGGCACGCACCATCTGCTCGTCGGCGGCCATGGCACCGTGCGACTTCAGCGCGTCGAACATACCTGCGCCGATCCACTCGTAGTAGCTCGTGGAGCGCCCGTCGATCGTCGGTGAGATCAACGCGGTCGGTGGGGCGCCGATGGGAGCGAGACGCTTCTTGATCGGTGCCAGGAGCGATCGAGGAACAGGCTGCCCGATGATGCGGTAGACCTCGGCCAGGTGCGTTCGGAAGAGGCGGTCGAACTCTCCCTGGAGCGCGACGGTAAAATCGTCTCCGTACCACCAGAACCAATCCGACCCCTCGGTGATGTAGATCTCCTCCCACGCCCTGGCGGCGTCCTCGTCGCCGAGCGCATC
>CAZSJP010000020.1:16073-17091 GCA_964606675.1 uncultured bacterium | reverse complement strand
AAGCCCGGCATCGTCCACGTCGGGCACGACGTCGCGCTCAACTCGACCACCGGCGATACGATCCAGTTCACGGCCGATGAGCTGAAGTATCTGCCCGCCGACCAGATGCCGGCTCGCATCGAAGAGCTACGCGAGTTCGTCGACGGGCTCCACGCCGCGGGCGCAGAGAAAGTGATACCGTATCTCTGCACCATGCTCGTCATCGGGAACCCCGACGCGCGAACCGGTTTCTGGCATTACTACGACAGATGGGAAGAGTTCGCCCACCTCGGCCTCGGACCGAAGCCGGAAACGGACCCTGTCGATTGGATGCAGACCAACCACGGGCAGTTCATGGAGACGGAACTCGCTGCCTTCGAGCCGACCATCAGCCAGCCCGACTGGCGGCGGCACCTGCGGGTATGCACCAGGCTCGTCGCGGAATGCGGCTACGACGGGACGTTCTTGGACGTCAACGCATACGGTGGCACGCTGGAGTCGGACCGGGTGTGGTTCGGCGAATACCTGGCCGAGCGATACGACCAGGCGGAATTGAACCGCCGATTCGGGTTCGGCGAGCCGGGCGACGTTAGGCTGGGCGAAGAGGGCGGCGGCTTGCTTTGGGCAGAGACCTTGCGGTTCCGAGCGTGGGCATTCGGGCAGCTCTACGCCGAACTGACAAACGCCGGCAAGGCGATCAATCCCGACTTCTTCGTGCTGCCGAACCTCTCCGCGATGAGCACGGTCGACTGCTTCTACACACGGCGCAAGATCGGCCACGGCCTGGGGTACGCCCACCACGGCTGCGATACGTTCATGTACGAGGAGATGCAGCAGACCGGGCGGTTCGGCATGGACCGAATCAACGACAACATCCTCCAGCACAAGTATTCACTGTCGCACGGCATGAAGGGCGTGCACCTGTTGTACCATGCCGGAGATCCACCGGCCATCGACCTCATCAACGCCGAGTCGGCCGCGGGCGGCGGCGGCGCATTCGTCCAGCCGAGCGCCCACCAGATGGCGCCGATGCGATTCT
>CAZSJP010000020.1:0-16063 GCA_964606675.1 uncultured bacterium | reverse complement strand
GGGGCGAGTGGTTCGAAGAGCACGCCTCACGGCTGGTCGGGCTCGAATCGGTGCACGACGTCGGCCTGGTCTTCTTCGCCGAGCAGATGTACTGGGAGAACGGAGAGCACGTCGATGCCGTGTTCCGCATCAGGCAGTCGCTCTCCGATAACCACGTGCTGTTCGATGTCATCGTCGAGCCACGGTTCACGGCGGACGGTTTGGCGTCGTTCGAGGTCGTGATCGTCCCCTACGTTACGCACATGAACAGCGCCGAACGAGACGCGCTGACCGAGTACGTCGCCGGCGGCGGTCGGCTCGTCGTCATCGGCGACTCGGGCGCGCGCGACGAGTATGGCGACGCACATGCCGCTTCGCTGCGCGAGCTTCTGGCCGACCACGACGATAGCGTCCTGTGGGCCGATTCTGTCGACGAGTTGGTGCCGAAGCGCGAGCCGGAGCTGTTCGACCTCACCGAGGAAGAATCGAACACCTTTGAGACGTTGCTCGCGCTCCCGGACCGTGTCGGATCTCCGGCCGAAGCGCATGCGGCGCGGAACGCCCCGCTCACACCGGCCCTTGAGGCGCTCGTCGGCCGGTCGCTAGCGATCCTCGGCGATGACGCGCCATACACCGTCCGTGCAAGCATGTTCCGCGACAATGGCTCGGGCAGGCTGGTGGTGCACCTGGTCAACTACGACTTGCCCGTGATAGAGAACGGCAGGGGCGGCATTCCGATACCTGCGCAGGACATAAGCGTGACGGTGCCCGCCCAAAGCGCCACTGTATGGACGCCTCACACCGCGAACATCGCCAACGGCGAAGAGAACGACGACGACGGTGAGAGCCGGCAACTCGCAGCCGACGCCGGCGGGTTCGTCGTGCCGGAGGTGCGCGTCTACGCGATGATAGAGGTCGCTCCCCCAACCGGGTGACCCGACCTCCACACTGAAGTCGAGCCCCACGTCCGACCGGCGTGGGGCGGACGCCGGGAGGCACGAGACAATGGCGAAGGGCGACACGCACGGCATGGAACGGATCGAGTTCACCGATCCGCAGACCGGTGCGCACATCGTGCAGCTCACGTCGAATGTCACGATGAGCAGCAATCTCTACTTCGAGGAATGCCCGTTCACCCCCGACTCGCAAACGCTCATCTTCGTGTCTCGACGGTCGGCAGAGCGCAAGGCGCCGCGGGACTTGTTCCGCGTCAACGCCGACGGCAGCGATCTTATCCAGCTCACCGACTGCGACGGAGGAATAGACGACGCCGTGCTGTCGCTGGATGGGACGACCGTCTTCCTCGCTACCGGGACCGAGCTTCGTCGCGTCGACATGGAGGACTTCCGCGAGGACGTGGTCGAGCGTTTCGACGGGATCGATGGCCTGGGGCAGTTGTCCGTGGGCGGCGAGCATGTATTCGCTACTATCGTGGAGAGCCGAGACTCGGCCTACGTGTACCGGTGCCGCGCCGATGGCTTGGATGGCGGCGCGATCCATCGCTGGCCGAGCATCGGGCACATGACCGCAAGCAGAACGGGCCGCTACGTCTCGTGGATCGACACGTCGCCACGCGCCACGGGCGGGCAACAAGTCTGGCACGTCATGCGGTCCGACGGAAGCGACGAGCATCCGTGGGCGGCGACCAACTGGTCGCATAGTTCGTGGGTGGGCGACACCGACCGGATGCAGGGCGCGCTTCTCACCCCCGATCACGGCCTTTCGTGGATCGGCCCGGAGGAGACCGAGCCACAGATCGTCGCGACCGGACCGTATTTCTCGCACTCGTCTGCCAGCCTGGACGGTGAGTGGATAGTGGGCGACACGAATTGGCCCAACATCGGTCTGCAGCTCGTGCACATCCCCAGCGGCCGGTTCCAGACGCTGTGCCTCGATCTCTCGAGCTACGGGCACCCGCAATACACGCACCCGCATCCGGTCTTCAGCCGCGACGGCGAGATGGTGCTGTACAACTCGGACCGGACCGGAGTGTCGCAGGTGTATGTTGCGACGATCCCCGACTATCTGAAGGACGAGCTTCGCACGGGCAAACTCCTTAACGTTCACAGGCAGGGGTCGCGAGAGAGTCTGGCCTGAGGCCGGCGCGAGGGAGCACACCAGGCCGGCCTGGGAGGATCGAGGCCATAGGATTGGCGACACCACTCGGAAAGGACACACGAACATGGCAAAGGGCGACACGCACGGCATGGAACGGATCGAGTTCACCGATCCGCAGACCGGTGCGCACATAGTGCAGCTCACGTCGAACGTCACGATGAGCAACAATCTCTACTTCGAGGAATGCCCGTTCACTCCCGACTCGTGCACCCTGATATTCGCGTCGCGCCGTTCGGCCGAACGGAGGGCGCCGCGGGACCTGTTCCGCGTCAACGCCGACGGCACCGATCTGGTACAGCTAACCGACGGGAGAGGCATCTCAGACGCTGTTCTCTCGCTCGACGGCCTAGTCGCATACTTTGCAGCCGGGACCGAGCTTCGTCGCGTGGCGCTGGACGACTTCAGCGAGGACGGTCTGTATCGCTTCGACGACGCCAGGTCGCTGGGGCGGGTCAGCGTCGGAGGCGACTACGTCTTCACGTCGGCGAACGAGGACGACGAGGCATCGGTCGTTCGGTGCGGCCTCGATGGGAGCGATCCGGTCGAGATCCTGCGTAGCGAGCGGATTGGGCACATGACCGCCAGCAGAACCGGCCGCTACGTCTCGTGGGTGGACATATCGCCGCACTCAGTGGGAGGGCGGCAAGTTTGGCACGTGATGCGTTCCGACGGCAGCGACGATCATCGATGGGCGGCGACCAACTGGTCGCACAGCTCGTGGGTGGGCGACACCGACCGAATGCAGGGCGCGCTCCTGACTCCCGACCACGGCCTCTCGTGGATCGGCCCGGAGGAATCGGAGCCGCAGATCATCGCGACCGGGCCCTATTTCTCGCACTCGTCCGCCAGCCTGGACGGTGAGTGGATCGTGGCCGACACCAACTGGCCCAACACGGGGATGCACCTTGTGCACATTCCCAGCGGGCGCTTCCAGACGCTCTGTCTCGATCTATCGAGCTACGGGCACCCGCAATACACGCACCCGCATCCGGTCTTCAGCCGCGACGGGGAGAAGGTGCTCTACAACTCGGACCGGACCGGAGTGCCGCAGGTGTACGTGGCAACGATCCCGGACTATCTCAAAGACGAACTGCGCACCGGCCAACTGCTGAACCGACACCGCATCGGTCCCCGCACGGCCTAGATAAGCCGCCGACGGGACGAAGTCTCAATCGGCAAGGAGGATCGGCATGGCAAACAGCGGCGACGTGCGCGTGCAGTCGATATCGACGGTGTGTAACGACGGGAACCACAACGCCTTCACCGATTTGTGCCGCTACGGAGATCGGATATACCTGACGTTCCGCAGTTGCCCCGATGGACACATGATCTTCCCCACGTCCCGCATCGTGGTGATGAGCAACTCCGACGGCGACGAATGGCGGCACGAATTCGACTTCGGCGTTGCCGACCGCGACACGCGCGACCCGCACTTCCTCAGCTTCGGAGACACGCTGTTCGTGTACACCGGGACGTGGCTCTGCGGCGACAGCCCGGACATCAACGATCATCTCGGCTACTGCGCATGGACATCGGACGGCAGATCGTGGCGGGGCCCTCGCATGCTCGAAGGCACGTACGGCCACTACATATGGCGCGCGGCGGCCTTCGGTAACAAGGCCTATCTCTGCGGGCGCCGCAAGAGGGACTTCGCGCGGACGGACGACAGCGGAGACGGCACCCGCGTGACCGAGTCGGCGATGCTCAGAAGCGACGACGGGTTCGTCTGGAGTCACGCGGCTCTCTTCCAGGAGCTGTACGGAGATGAGACGGCGTTCCTGTTCGAAGACGACGGCGCCATCGTCGGAGTCGCTCGCGGTGGAGACAACCGAAATGCTGAAGTCGTGCGTTCCCGTCCACCGTACACGGACTGGACGAGGCGCGATCTCGGGCGGCCGATCGGTGGCCCACTGCTGGCGAAGTGGGGAGACGGGTATCTCGTCGGCGGCAGGAAGTCGGAAGAGGGCCGGGGAGCGGTGACGGCTGTCTTGTGGCTGGTCGAAGACGCGCTGCAAGATATCTCGGCCCTGCCGAGCGGCGGAGACACGTCGTACCCGGGGTTCGTCGAACTGACGCCCACAGAAGGGCTGTTGTCGTACTACTCGAGCCATGACGGCAGCGGCACACACCAGGCGCCCTCATCCATATATTCGGCGAGGCTCGCGCAAGACTGATGCGCCGGCCACATGGTCGTCGGATCGAGGCTTCAGATTGACGCCATTGGCCTTGGTTCGTACGTTTAAGGACTTGTGTCCTGCGTGCGGACATGCCCACCGCGTTGTTGTGTTGCGTGGGAGATCCGCGGACCCCTTTGACGAGGCATTCCGTGGGCAAAGATACGGCACCGCACGAAACTCGCGTCGCCAGCCTTCGCCGCGCAATGCAGGACGCGGACCTAGACTGGATGTTGGTGACGGGGCGTGAGCACGTGCGCTATCTCGCGGGCTTCTCCGGGTCGGCCGGATGGCTGCTCGTCGGCGCCGACGAGCAGGGACTGCTGACGGACTTCCGGTACCGCGATCAGGCCGAACATGAGTCGCCGGAGTGGACGTTCCACTTGGCCGAGGACGGCTTGCCGCGGAAGCTCATGGCGGTGCTTGCCGGCGACGGTAGAGAGCGACTGGGGTTCGACCCGGCGCACGTAACCGTGCGAGACTATCGCGCCGCATCCGAAGGAAACGGCGACTCGACCGGGTCTAGCCCGGAGTGGGTACCAACCGACCGGATAGTCGAGCGGATCGCGGTCGTGAAGGATGCCGGCGAGATCGAGCTTATGGCCCGCGCGGCGGACGTCACCGATCGGGTCTTCGAGGACATCGTCGGCCTCATGTCGCCTGGTGTGACCGAGCGCGACATCGCAGCCGAGATAGAATACCGAGCGCGGCGCCTCGGAGCCGACGGCACGGCTTTCGAGCCAATCGTAGCATCCGGACCGCGCGCCGCTCTTCCGCACGCCACCCCGAGCGACCGGAAAATAGCGACGGGCGACGTTGTTATCGTCGACATGGGTGTGCGTTGGCGGGGCTACAACAGCGACATGACCCGCACGGTCTCAGTCGGAGAGCCATCGGTGCAGCTCCGCGAAGTGTACTCGACGGTCGCCCGAGCGCAGGAACTCGCGCTGATGGGCGCAGGGCCGGGCGTCCGAGCGGCGGACCTCGACGCCGTGGCCAGGGGCTACATCGCCGACCATGGATACGCCGAGGCATTCGGGCACAGCCTTGGGCATGGCGTCGGCCTGCAGGTGCACGAAGCGCCGTCGCTCTCATCGCGCAGCGAAGATACGCTTCAGCCCGGCATGATCGTAACGATAGAGCCCGGCATCTACATTAGCGGATGGGGCGGAGTACGAATCGAAGATCTGGTGGTCATCACGGACGAAGGAAGTCGGGTGCTGAGCGGATCGGCGAAGAAGCTCGTCGCGGTCTAGCCGAGCCGGATTCGGGCCACGATCATTGGGATGGAAACAAGACGGAGGTGTCATATATGGCGACAACCCAGGATTTCCGCAACGGTTTCGCTTTCCGGATGGACGGCGATATCTACATGATCGCCGAGTTCCAGCATGTCAAGCCGGGAAAGGGCGGCGCGTTCGTCCGCACGAAGTTCAAGAACGTCGAGACCGGATCGGTGCTCGAGCGAACATTCAAGTCCGGCGAGCAGGTGGACGAGGTCCGGGTCGAGCGGCGGGACATGCAGTACATCTATCGAGAGGGCGAGCACTATGTCTTCATGGACAGCGAGTCTTACGAGCAGATATTCCTTGAGGCGAAGAAGGTCGACGACATCTCGGACTTGATGAAGGAAAGCGAACTCGTCACTATTGTGTTCGGAGATGAGACACCGCTATTGGCCGAGCTGCCGTTTCACGTCGATCTTGAGGTGGTAGACACCGAACCCGGAGTCCGAGGCGATACGGCACAGGGTGCCACGAAGCCGGCAGTGCTGGAATCGGGCGCGTCGGTGCAAGTGCCGCTGTTCGTATCGGTCGGCGACAAGATCAAAGTCGACACCCGCAGCCGCGAGTATCTCTCTCGCGTCTAGGCCGGACGGCGCCGCCGCTGGTGTGCGGCAGCCGGACCGTTCACGGCACGACAGGAGTGTTTGGCGTGACATTTGACGAAATAAAGCAGTTGGTCGAACTCGTCCAGGAAAGCTCGATTGGCGAGCTGGAAATCGGGCGCGGCGACGATCGGATACGGATCGTGCGGCAACACAAACCCGCGGCGGTTGCCGCACCGCCACCCACCGTCGTCGCATCGACGGCGCCGGTCGCGAACGCCCCCGCTGCCCAGGCGGCCCAGGCGGAGGCACCGGCGGGCGATCCCGAAACTGCGGGGCTGCACAGTATCACGGCTCCGATGGTCGGGACGTACTACTCAGCGCCGTCGCCCGATGCGGCGCCGTTCGTCGAGGTAGGCGACCACGTCGCTCAGGGGCAGACGATCTGTATCATCGAGGCGATGAAGCTGATGAACGAAGTGCCGGCGGACGTCTCCGGCACGATAGTCGAAGTCGTCGGCGAGAATGCTCAGCCGGTCGAGTACGGGCAGGCGCTGGTTCGCGTTCGGCCCGACTAGCGAGACTTGCGGAAGACCCACATGTTCAACAAGATCCTGGTCGCAAACCGCGGTGAGATCGCGCTGCGTATCGTTCGGGCGTGCCGCGAGTTAGGCATTCCGACAGTTGCGGTGCACTCCGAAGCCGACAACCAGTCGCTGCACGTACGATTTGCGGACGAAGACGTTTGCATAGGCCCGGCCGACGCCGCCCGAAGCTACCTCGACCCGACGAGAATCATCTCCGTAGCTGAAATCACGGGCGCCGATGCCGTGCACCCCGGCTACGGCTTCATGGCCGAGAACGCGCAGTTCGCCCAGATGTGCGAGGAGTGCGACATCAAGTTCATCGGGCCGACGTCCCGGCAGATTCGGTTGATGGGCGACAAGGCGGTGGCGAAGGAGACGATGGCGAATGCCGGCGTTCCCGTCGTCCCAGGCTCGGACGGCCCGATCTCTTCGCTCGACGAGGGAGTGCGTTTCGCGTCCGACGTCGGCTACCCGATCATGCTGAAAGCGGTCTCGGGGGGTGGCGGCAAAGGGATCCGTATCGCCCGTTCGCCCGAGGAACTTGCTGGCGCGTACGATGTCGCACGCGCCGAGGCCGGCGCCGCGTTCAGCGACGACTCGCTCTATCTGGAGAAGTTCATCGATCATTCCCGGCACGTCGAGGTGCAGATCATCGGAGACACCCACGGCAACGTGGCTCATCTTGGTGAGCGAGACTGCACGGTCCAACGGCGGAGGCAGAAGCTGATCGAGGAATCGCCGTCGCCGGCCGTCAGCCCCCAGATGCGGGAGGACGTCACAACTGCCGTCCTGAATGGCGCGAAGAGCATCAGCTACGAGAATGCCGGCACGGTCGAGTTCCTGCTCACCGACGACAACTCGTTCTACTTCATGGAAGTGAACACGCGAGTTCAGGTCGAGCATCCGGTGTCGGAGATGGTGACCGGCAGGGACATCGTCAGGGAGCAGATACTCGTTGCCGCGGGAGAGCCATTGGGCTTCACGCAGGACGACGTCGTCATGCACGGGCACGCCATCGAGTGCCGCATCAACGCCGAGGACCCCGACGCCGACTTCCGGCCGGGGCCCGGCCGAGTGACCGAGTGGCACGTGCCGGGAGGAATCGGCGTGAGGCTCGACACGCATGCCTACGCGCACTATGAGATCTCCCCGTACTACGATTCGATGGTCGCCAAGCTGATCGTGCATGCCGAGACCCGCGATGAGGCCATCGTGCGCATGCAGCGGGCCCTTAGCGAGTTCTTCGTCGAGGGCATCCCGACGACGATACCGTTTCATCTGCGGGTACTCGAAGATCCGGTGTTCCAGAGCGGCAAATACGACATGAACTACGTCGACGATTTCATGACCCGGACGACAGCGCAGTAGAGGCCCCGGCGAGGGGCATCGCCGCACGCAACCGATGCCGCGCCCCAAGAGGAGGCACACTTCGTGGAACTCCCGGAAGACTTCCTATACACCGAAGACCATGAATGGGTGAGCGTCGAGGACGATGTCTGCACGGTCGGCATCACGGAGTTCGGCCAGACCGAACTCTCCGACGTCGTCTACGTCGATCTTCCGGACATAGGCACCGCGGTCGGTCAGAGCGAGCCCTGCTGCTCGATCGAGGCGATCGGGTCGGTCGCCGACCTCCGCGCACCCATTGACGGCACCATTGTCGACATCAACATGGATCTCGAATCTCACCCCGAGTGGGTCAACGAGCACCCGTACGTCGACGGCTGGATCGTCAGAATCGAATTGAGCGATCCATCGCAATTGGAGTCGCTGATGTCGGCCACCGACTATCGGGAGATGATCGAGTAGCGACGCGTGCATGGGGCCGAAGGGGCACGAACTGGCCCCAGTCGCCCGCCAAACGGTCGCGACTCCGGCGCCGCACCGAGGGGGAGAACCAGAGTGATAGCGCGAAGCAAGGCGACGGCACTAATGGCGATCCTCGTCGCGGCAGCGATCGTCGACTCGTTCGCAGCTTCGGAGCCGGACAGCCGGCCCGATATCCTTTGGGCGCCGGCCAGGGTCGGCGAAGGGCGACGCTTCCGCATCATCGTCAGGTCCGGTTCGGCGCTTCGCTGCGGTCATCCCGATGGGATCGCACTGCTGGACAGTTCTCGCAGTGGCGCGGAGCACCGGTACTACTTCCGCGCACAAGCGGCGGCCGGACGGGCGGAGATCGAGTTCGTGAGCGCGCGGTCGCGCCCGGCGACGGCACAAATCCGTGTGATTTCGGAGGCCGAGTGGGACACCGAGGCGATGCTCGGACAGATCGCTCTGCCGAGGGTCTGGCCGCTTGACCGCCGGCCGGTAGGCCCGAAGTCGCGCCACACGATCTCGCAGGCGGATCGAATCGGAGCGAACCCAGACGCCACGCGACCGGATGAAGCGGGCTGGTCGGATGAGGAGCTTTGGCAGTTGTACCCAAGGTGCGACCTTCCGCGCGGCCATTTCATGAACCTGTCGCTCGGATGCCCCACGCACGGCCTCGCTATATACCACGAGAACCCATACTACCCCTGGATTGTCGACCCGAGAACGGAGCCGCATCGCGTTCAGTGCCCGGTGGGCGACGAGTGGCTTCCGACGAACGACCTCACGGGCGACGACTTCACCGGTGGCGCATTCGCGGACGATGGCTTCGGCTACGAGCCGGGGTCGCTCAACGACGCGGGCGTGCCCGACAAGTACGGTATCGTCGCGTACGCACTCCTGCGCCGGGTGCGTTACGCGTACGGTGCAGTGTCCAAGCTGAGTTCGCACTACGAGGCCACGGGCGACCCGGCGACGGCACACAAGCTGGCCGTACTGCTGGCGGGCATCGCGCGAGAGCACAGGTACTTGTGCTATTTCCCGGAGCACCGTTTCGGCCGCTACATGGGTTCCGTCGTGGAGGAGGTGTACAGAGAGCGCAGCTACCGGGGCACGATACAGTACGGGCCGTACGACACCGATTCCGTCGCCCACCTCGGATCGTCCGGCATGGGCGACTACTCCGTAAACACGCCGAAGCAATACCGCAAGCTGCTCCGCGCCTACGACCTGATTTTCGACAGGATCGAAGGTGACGCCGAACTCCTGGCATTCGTCTCCGACCGCATGCCGTGGCTGACCGATGGGCGCTCGATCCACGAGTTCATGGAGAAGTACCTGCTGAGAGCAGCAGCGCAGGCCGTCCTCGACGATGCCGCGGAATCGAACCTGCCGAGGCCGCAGGAGCTTCTGCTGATGGTGATCCGCGCGCTCGATACGCCTGAAGCGGCCGAACTGGCCCGCTGGCTCGTCCATGGCGGCGGGCAGGTGGCGTCGATGCCCGTGAATCACTACTACAAAGACGGCGCGTCGTACGAGTCGGTCGGCGGGTACAACGGTATCCACGTCACGGGCCTGATCCCACTGGCGAGAGGACTCAGGGATCTTTGCCGCTCTAACCCGGGCTCGTACCCATCCGATCGGTTCGACGTCCTTGCGGGCAGCGAGCGATTCGCGCACATCCTGCGCTGGCCGATGGAGATAGTCGTTGCGCAGACGGCCCTTCCGCTCATAGGGGACATCGGAGAAGTCCCGACCGCCAAGGCACTTGACCCGACTCCGGAGATGGGGGTCGGGGGCAACGCGTACCGATACGCGGCCGAGACCTGGCCGGACGACGAGACGTTCCGGGCCGTTGCAGAGATGCAGGCGGCAATAGCGGATCGCAGACGCCTGCTGCGGGCGTCGCCGGGCTCGACGCTACCACCGGTGCCGGCCGACCCGCGACTCTTCTGGCCGTCGCGGCTCCTCGACGGTTACGGCGTCGCGGTGCTCGAATCGGGCGACGGGGCCGACCGACGGGGAGTATGGCTCTACTACGGCGACCATCCGTTCCATTCGCACGACCAGCGGCTCGATATCGGCCTAGTCGCCCACAAGCGCAATCTACTGCGACACATGGGCTATCCGTACTCATGGCAACACCTGGACACGTGGGACGCCAACTGGGTGACTCACTACGGCGTGAAGATCGTCACCGACTCCGTCTTCCGCGTTCGCAGCACCGCACGCCTGTTCCATGGCGACGGCCCGTTCCAGATCGTCGAGGCGGTCGGATACGGCATATCGGGCAGGCGCAGCGACGATGGCTACCTGGAGAGGCCGGGGAATCGCATTCGCCGCGCGCTGTGCATGGTGGATCTGCCCGACGGGCGGTGGTACGTTGTCGACATGTTCCGCGCCGAGGGCGGATCGGAACACTGGTGGACGTTCCACGGCCCGCCGGGATCGATGACCAACAGCGCCGAAGCGCGACTTCGGGAGCAAGCGACCGGGACCGTCGCCGGCCCGGACGTGCCGTACGGGGAGAAACCGGCAAGCAGCACGCCTCGAAGCCTCGCCAATCTGTACGACGTGCGCAGGTGCACCACGGATGCCGGTCCGGTGTCCGCAACGTGGACGGTGCGCGAGGCGGGTGGGCTTCAGCTTCGTGCGACCCAGGTAGCGCCGGCTGGTGGCGAAGTGGTTTTCGCGCGCGGCCGGTCGCCGCATGCGCCCGCCGAGAACCCACCGTACGAGCTGGACTGGATGCTCCGGCACGTGTCGGGCCGCACGCCGCTCGACACCGAGTTCACCACCGTCATCGAGGCCGACACGTCGCTGCCGCTATCGGACGTGCGCGCGGTCCGCGCCGGAGACGTGACGGGCGTGCGGGTCGAGACGAGCGACGTGGTCCATTGGATTCTGAGATCGCCCGGCATGAGCCCGCGCCCGCTCTTGGCCGACACGGTGGCCATTGGGAACGTCCGATTCGCCGGACGTGCGGCGTTCGTCGAGATAGACCGGGCCGACCGCTCGTTGCGCGCGATGACGCTCGTCGGCGAGGGTCTGCTCACGTGGCGCGGCGTTGGGATCGTGCGGGGCGCTCGCGATTGGCGCGGCAGCATCGTAGGAATCGACCGTTCGCGCAAGGCGTTGTCGATACGCGCGGAAGATCCTCCGCCGGACGACCTGGTGGGGCGCTACGTCATGGTCAGTCGCAGGTTCGAGCATAGACCGGACGGCGACTGCTTCGCGTACAGAGTCGAGTCGGTCGAGAGCACCGGCCCAGGGCTGTGGCGATGCCGCGTCAACTGGTCGCCTCAGATCGGTTCGGGCGTCGTCTCGCGACATACCGACCGCGGATTCGCGATAGCGTCGAGGTTGCCGTTGGGGCGGTCGCGCACGTACTACCGGGGAGCGTACTTACACGGCGCCGGGCGCGACGAGCCGGTTCGATTGTACGATGCCGGACAGGAGCACGGAGACGAATCGTTGATCGTGCTGGAACCAAGCGCGCGGTCAACCGTCGGTGAGGCATTCCCGATCGGTAGCTCGTTTGCCGTCGACGAGATCGGCGTTGGCGACGAGATCACCGTCCCGGGCACGACGCGTCTCGCGCGCACGAACGGGCAGTGGCAGCTGGTCGCAAGCGGCGATGCGCACGTCAACGTGCTGCCTGCGCCCGAGCAGAGATAGGCTACGCCCTCGTTCCAACTGCCGCCTCGTACGCGCGCACGTCGCGGTAGACGTCGTTCCAGCCGTCGTAGTGGGCGTCGAATACCGTAAGCGGTTCGTCTGCGATGCCCCTCAGTGGCGACAGATCGAGGCCGGACTCGGCAACCGGACCATGCGTGTCGTATGACTGCCCGAACATGTCGGTAGCCGACGCGCTCACAAGGACGCACCCAGGCGCCGCGTCAGACGCATTAATGCTCTCCACCGCCTCACCCAGCGATCCGCCATCCATCATCGCATGGCCCGTGCCAAGGGCGTAGTGGAGGTTCGGCGCGCCTACCTGGCGGATGAACCCGAGCATCCCATCGGCGCTTCCATGCCATCCGACCGGGTGGTGCTGGAGATTCAGCGCCTCGTCGTCCGGGTCGGTCGTATCGACGCCCCACCCCGATTCTCCGGGCTGGTGCTGCATGAACAACGTGATGCCCCGCTCTTCAGCGCGGCGGCAGAGGTCTTTGACCCCTCGCAGGAACGAACTATCGACCACTCCCTCTTCGCTCGGGAACTCCGGCTCGCGATGGAGTGAGATCACAGCGTCGTGAGCACCCCATAGCACCATCTTGTCGAGCACGTCGTTGATGGCGGCTACGCTCTGGTCGTACCGCATGGCAAACGTGTCGAGTAGTGTCAGATCGGGGTAGAAGTTGAGTCCTGAGCTGAAATCGACGATCAGCCGCAGCGATTGCCGTTCGAGCCAGCCCTTCTCACGACCGATCTGCTCCTCGCTTCGCGTTCGGAGGTAACGCCAATCGACTTTGGCCCCGTCGAAGTGCTGGAAGAACGTCGGCCAACCGAGGATCGCCGTCTTCTCGTCGGACACGCCCTGCACTGCCAGCGCACGGTTCTTGACTGGGGCAGGCGGCGCAGCTTCCGGTAGCAGCCGGAGGTCGGCGGCTTCGACCGACGCCTCGAACAGCCGAACATCGCCGCCGGCGATGGTGTCGGCGGTCGAGGTGCCGCTGTCGTCGTCGAAGCCGGTCGGCCGGTAGCCCGGCGCGCCCGCTTCGGACTGGTCGATGGCCAACTCGCAAAGATCGGTCAGCGTGCCAGTCGTGGCAGCGATGGCCAACGGCTTCTCCTCTAGCTCGTTATTCTGTATGCCGAGTGTGTACAACCCGTCCGATTTCCTGCACGCGATGAAGCTCAGCCCCTCGCTGACGGAGAAGATCTGCTGCTTGCGAAGCTCCACGTCGATTGCGCGCTTGGCATGCTCCAACATGTCGAACGGGCAATCCAGCGAACGCTCCTCGGCGTTCTCGATGGGTCCGGAGACCAGCGGCTCCGAGTTGAGGCCGACCGGGCTGAGCAGAAGCGTGACGTAGCCCTCGCCGAGGGAGATGCGCACGACAGCAGGGCGACCGTCGCACTCGGCGACGACCTCAGCTCCGTCGGGTAGGTCCATGGTGCAAAGCTCGAACGCGCTCGTCTCCTCGACGAGCGAGCCATCGGCGAACCGGACGCTGACGCCGGCGGCCACCGGCTGAGGGTCGCCAATGCCCCATTCGGGCCACACGGCACGGGCGTTCGCGGCCGTTAGGAGCAACGATCCACCAGCGCTGACGAACATATCCAGGTTGTCTCGCGTCTCCGAGTTCGCCGCCTCGCCCAGCGTGCCGGCGAGCACCACCAACCCGTACTGACCCAGCACCCACGGCGGAGCATCCGAGAGCAGGCAATCGGCGATGTCGCCGTACGGAGTCGGTGAAAGGAACCCACGCTCGTCTCGGTAGTAGCTGGCGTCCTCGTATCCTGGGTAGAGCATGGACAACACACCATGGGTGAGGTAGTCGCCCGATTCGTATGGCATGCCGCCCCATACCTGGTAGACGTTCTCGGTGTAGAGGTGGCGCGGCACTGCCCATCCGGCGAAGTGGTCGAGCATCAGCGCCACCGGCGCGTGCATGACGCCGGGCTGTCCGTGTTCTTCGATGAACCGCCCGGCAGCCGATTGTATCAATCCAATGGGCGACAACGAGCGCTCGTCGCCGTCGCCCACGATCCACCCGCTCTCGTACCCCACGGCGACGCTGTTGTAGAGATAGTGCGTGTAGAGCAGGCGCTTCATCAGCGACAGGCTGGTCCCAAGCTCGGGACCGTACTGATACCCCTCGGCATCCCCTTCGCGGGTATACTCCTTGAAGGCCCACCGGTTGAAGACCGACACGTTGCCGAACCAGTGGATGCCATATTGCTTCCCCGCTCCGCGTATGAACGCGTAGTAGATCTGCGAGTTCGGCAGCGCCTGCGCGGTCTCGGCGCCGATCAGAGTGTGATTGCCTTCCTTCAGGAAATAGTGCCCGAACGACAGCGACACGAGCGCACTGAGCCTGTTGCCGAGATCGTCACCCATACGCTCAAAATGGCGTTGGAAATTCAGGTATTGCGTGAATCGGTCGTCGACGGATGGGCATTGTTGCTGGGCGTAGCCGCCGACGTACCGCCCGTCCTGCTCGCCGTTGTCGATACCGAGGAATCGGTCGCCCAGGATACGTTCCAGCTCCTCGACCATGCCCTCGCGAGGCATCACATGACCCCACATCTCGTGCTCTCCGGAGCCGGGAACGTGACCCCATATATCGAACAGGTACAGGTCGCGCGCTTTGATCTCCTCCACGAGCTCCCAGAAGTTCTCGGTGAAGACCGTTGGAAACTGTAGCCATAGCACGTCGCCCAGGCCGAACCGGTCGACGTATTCGTCGAGGGTCTCCCGCCAGCCGACAAGCTTGCGGTCCTTGATGCCGAATCCCCTGAGTGTAATCAGCCGCGTCCGATCCCGGAAAGTCTTCCATGTTGGGACACGGACATGCCGGCGGTCGAAATCGGGGTGGATGGTCGGGTCCAGGAGATACGGGTAGTGGGATGGCATGGCTGCGCTCTTTCATCGTGACGATACGGACGGACGATCTGTCCACCGGATCATAGCGACGATGGAGCGGATACGCAAGATGCCCTCATGACTTGGATTGCAGCACGATCGGGGACGCGTCGCCGGCGGGGTAGCTACCTGAGCAACGTGACTCTCCGCGCAACGGTCCGCGTCGGCGTCGTCAATCGGACGACATAGACCGCTGTCGCGACAGCTCGGCCGGCATCGTTCGTGCCATTCCAGGTGGCGGTGTAGGAGCCAGCGCTCATGTGCTGCGCCGGGACCAAGCACTTGACCAAGATCCCTGACGTCGCGTACACGCTGAGGCTGACACGTCCCGCCGCACCTACGTTGTACCGTAGAGTGGTGGTTGAGTTGAACGGGTTGGGAGTCACGCTCCACTGGAGCGTTGTCGGCACGCCCTGTACCGCGCCCGGGGTCTCATTTGGCACGAACACGCGCCCCTCCGCTCCTGCCATCGACACCAGGCCGGCGAAGCGAAATAGCAGTCGCTGTGCCACTATCTGTGCAGTGATCTCCCATGGAACGATAGCCCGGTCTACCCGGCAGATGTAGTTACGCCTCCAGCCGCTGGGGCCAGCAAGCAGAACCTGAAGGCCGTTCTCCATCAGAAGTGTCCGCACCGTTGAATCGGGCTCGCCGACGGGAACGTACACGCTGACGTGCTGGGTGGAGAATTGGGTCAAAGGGCCCGCCTCATGCCACCCCGGGTCCAACGAATCGGGAGGGTAGCTCTCCCACAGGATATGGACGTGCTCTACAGACGACGTGACTGACTCAACGCCATCTTGCTTCTGTACACGCGCCACAACGTCCGCTAGCGATGTGTCACGAGGCGTGGCGTAGCGATCCACGATCAAGCTGTACTCGCCTGACTCCAGCAGCGTGATCAGCACGGACCCGTTCGCCGTCGCGAACGAGTCGAGCGCGGCAAGGGACATCTCCGTCTTGAAGCGGACATGGA
>CAZSJP010000019.1:0-17205 GCA_964606675.1 uncultured bacterium | reverse complement strand
GAGGGGCAGCAATTGTGCCCGTGCACCGCAACGGACATCCAGGCCGATGGTGCGCTCATCGTCGAGACGGACGACGGCACAAAGCCCGTCTACAGCGCGACGGTACGACTCGCCGACGCGTGAGGCCCGACGTTGGGCCCCGGGAACGCCGCCTCCTTGCTGTCGGGGCGAATCCTGCGCCCTGACGCACTATCACGAGAGGTTTCAATGAGCGAGTTTCATACGATAACGGTCAGCCTGCAGAACGACGCGGTCAGCGTTCGCCACCTCGGCCACCTCCGCGAGTTGCTCGTGGACGTCGACCCAGGAGTGCGCCTCATGCTCACGCCCGATAGTGCACGGCGAGACGACGGCTCCGACGAGGAAGCGCCCGGCCACGAGTCGGCGATCGACCACGTCGCCGCGGGAACGTCGGACGTAGCCTGGATGGACATGCGCCACTTGCCGTGGCCCTTGCCCGACGAGATCCGGGTTGTGGCGTGCACGGCGCGGCGAAATCCGCGCGAGGCGAATGTTCACAGACAGGGGACCCGCTTCGGCGACTTGCTCGAAGGCCCGTCGCTCCGCGCGACCAATCGGTGCACACGGGCACAGGTTACCGACGTCCGCCCCGACGTGGAATGGGTGGACCTGGACGGCGACCTGCCCATCGTGCTTCACAAGCTCCATCTGCAGAAAGCCGACGCGGTGCTCGCCTCGGCGAGCGACCTGCTGGCGCTTGGCTTCGATGAGCGCGCGTTCGAGTTTCTATCGATGGACCTGACGCTTCCGCCGCCAGGTCAGGGCGCGTGGGCGATATGCTGCCGGCAGGACCGGGACGATCTGGCGAGCATGCTCTCGCCGCTGGACGACTCGAAGGCGAGGCTGTGCGCAACGGCAGAACTCGACCTTGCCCAAGCCGTCGCACCGACCGGCGAGGCATCCACCGCGGCGTGGGCCCGGCTGCAACGTGGCAAGCTGATGGTCGACGCGTGCCGGGTCGACGGCCGAACGAACGAGGTAGCCAGGCACACGGTGGGCGGGCCGGCGGCGCGCCGGGACGACTTGTTGGATGCTCTTCGGGCCGTGCTGACCACGGCGTAAATCGAATCCGTCAACTGACACACGGAGCCGACGATGCGAATCTTGCTGCTCAACGGACCGAATCTGAATCTGCTCGGGATGCGCGATCCAGGGACATATGGGGCGACGACCCTCCCGGAGATCGAAGCGGACCTCGTCGAAGCGGGGAAATCGCTGGACGTGGAGGTGGAGTGCCACCAGAGCAACCATGAGGGCGTCCTGATCGACCTCATACACGCATCTCTCGACCGTTGCAGCGGGATCTTGCTCAATCCCGGAGCGCTGACGCACTACAGCTACGCGGTCCGGGACGCGATTTCGTCGGTTCAGGTGCCGACAGTGGAGGTGCACCTCTCCAACATCCACGGCAGGGAGGAGTTCCGCGACCACTCCGTGATCGCGGCGGTGTGCGTCGGGCAGGTGTGCGGATTCGGCGCGGCAAGCTACCGCATCGGCCTCGAGGCGCTGGTAAACCACGTTCTATCGCAAGCCGAGTAGGCCGCTCTCCGCGTGTTGGCCGCTACCGACCGGCGGGCGTATCTTCCGCCCGTCGATGGGTGGCTGTCCGTCCGATCGCGCCGTTTGCCCGCTCGGCCCGACGGCCGGACGTTCCCAATGTCTATCTGCGCCACGCGGCTCTTCCGCATGAGTCAGAAGGGGATGTCATGACCGAGCAGATAGTCCACTCCGTTCTGCTGGCGCTCCACAACATCGCACTGGTCGGGTGCGCGGCGGCACCGTTCTACAACAAGCAGCTTGTAGTGAGGCGCGGTCAATACCCCGCCAAGCTCCACTACGAGCTGGACAAGGTCGTCGAAGACACTCTCCAGGGAAACCAGCCGTACTGCATGGCGTTCGTCGCCATCCTGCTCCTGACGGGCATCGGCATTCCGCTCAACTACTACGTGTTCCATGGCGAGCCGAGAGCACTTCACACGGTGGCGCAGGTCGCGTTTGCGCTGAAGCTGATCTCGTTCGGCGGCATGGTGGCGATCATGCTCAAGATATTCTACGGTCTGAACCCCCGGCTGCGAGAGTTGCTGGCGTCCTTCTCGCCGGACTCGGCACCCGACCCTGAGAGCGAGACGGAGTTCTTCACCAAGCGTGCGCGGCGGAAGGCACTGTGCGAGACGTGCCTCAAGTTCGCGATAGCAGTACTGGTGTGCAGCGCGTTCCTGGCGTTCGCATAGTCGATCGGGGCACGGCCCCGGTATCGAGGCGTTGCCGTACGCGTCGATAGGTAGCGATCTTTGGATGTTCGCGTCGCCGTTGCCGGTGGCGCGGTCTCCTGCCATATGCGTCCCCGGATAGCTCAACCGGACAGAGCAAGTGCCTTCTAAGCACGAGGTTGCAGGTTCGAGTCCTGCTCCGGGGGCCATTCTCGCAGGAATTGCCCTGGTCGACTGACTCGACCCATTGCCATCTCAATGGCACCGAGGCAACGGGGAACGGCATCTGCGCCCCAGTCCTAATCGGCAACTGTGAAGGCGACTTGAGGAGCTTGTCGCGCGCCAATACGCCAACGAGTTCGACGAGGTATGGGTCACAGGGCCAGTATTCGATGCGAATCGAGAGCTTCTGTCGTCGGGAGTGGAGATACCCGATGCGTTCTACAAGCTCATCGTCGATGGGCTGCGAGGACGGCCAAGAGTGCTGGCATTCATGGTGCGGCGGAACGTGAGTGGAAGCGAGGGACTGGCGGGGTCCCTCGTCAGCATAAATGCCGTGGAAGCGTTGACCGGGCTTGACTTCCTCAGCCAGCTTGAGGATAGTATCGAGGACAGTCTGGAGGCGATTACGCCAACTCGGTTGTGGGCTACTTCATCGGTAGGCACATCGTCGTCACGGCGTTCCGCAGCTCCGGCACCTAGTTCTGCACAACCAGGCACGTCGGGGAATGTCTACATCACGAGAACTGGCAAGAGTACTGAAACATACTTGATCCGGCTCGGCGGACGGGAGCCTACACGTACCGTACTCTCGTAGATGAGACGGGACGCTCTGTCACGGTTGGCGGGGGGCTGTGCCGGCGCCCGTGCTGAAGGGACGTCCGCGCAGATGCGATCGGAGCACGGCCGCGCGGCTCGCTAGGAGCGCTTCTTCGAGGCCCAATGGAACATGACGAGGAGCGCGGCGAGCAGGACACCCGGGAAGCCCACCGAGAAGAAAGCCCTGTCGGTCGGGTTCTGGTGAACGTAGAGCGCAGCGGCAACCAGCACCACGATGCTGGCCGGGAGCGCCACGCCTGCAATCGGCGGGGGCGACTTCCTGCGCTCGTGTGCCGGCGGATGGCTCCTGCCGATGCCGTGGAGAAGCAGAAGAAACGCGCCGAGGATCGTGCCGGAGAACCCGACGGTGTAGACAGCTCTATCCGTCGGGCTGTGCTGCACGAACAGGACCGTTGCGAGCAGCACGAGGGCCGCGTACGCGAGCAATGAATTTGAAGAATCGAACGTTGCCTTGCGGCGGTGCATTGCCATGGCGCCGGCTCCATGCGATGCGTCGTGCGCTGGCGCGCACGTTGCGAGACGAATTGCACCTCCTTACGAATATACGAGCATTGGCGCTCGCGGAACAGACCCGACGTGACAATGCTCCCCATTGGCTCTCAGGACGGCAAGTGCCCGGGCCGCCTGAGCCGCGCCGCAAGCGACTCGATCCCGCCCTCGTGCATGCCGATCTCGCCGCTGATGGTCGACTGTCCGCCCTGTGCCAGAGTCCCTGTCACCAATGGTTCGAGGTGCATGCAGGCGTTGCCCGGGCACGGCGTGCAGTAGTAGCACTGGGCTTTCCACGACTGGTAGAAGGTCGTTTTCCCGTCGATCGAACCGAGGGCGCATGCCGTCGCGTCCGCCCGCGGGCTGGGAGTGAAGCCGTAGAGCGGCACTTTGTCGGCATCGGGATCGCCTGGGTCCGGATGCATGCCCACCCAACCGGACTCGGTCAGCGCCACAAGCCGACCTGGTGTGGTCCGTTCGTACCAGTACCGGCCTTGCACTTCTCTGTCCAATGGGACTTTCGTTGGCATGAAGGAGCGGTTGCACCAACCTGGTACGCCCGGCAGGTGATTCACCGCCGTGCAGATGTTCGCCGTCAGGTTGCAGAGCGCGCGATGCCCGACGTTGCGGAACGACAGATCGACGCGAACGAAGCACCCGAGTGGCTCCAGTCGTACCGAGACCATCAACTCCTCGCCGACGCGGAACTCTCCGGTCACTGCGTCCGCGCGCGTCTGCCACGTTCCTGGGATGACGTGCAGCGCACCTGCCGGCTCGAAGCCGTCGGCCCGTACGTGCTCCGGCAGCAACATCCTGAACGACGGGGTCAGATCGCCGTCGGTTGTCACGTCGAAGTCGGCGCAATTGGCCGTCTGCTGTCGAAACGTCATGCTCAGGGTCCTCTCTCCACGTCGGCCCGACTTCCGCCGCACCTCCCCGAGCGCGCTAGTAGCGGTATTCGCCAAGCCGGCTCTGACCGTACATCCAGCGCGCCGGGTGGCCCGTCTCCTACATCCAGTCGGCGAGCAGCATTCTCATCCCACGGAGCGCATCCGAGTAGCTTGTGTCGTCGATCAGTTTGTTCGTCCCGCACAGGTCGTTGTCGAGGTCGTACAACTCGTCGCGGCTGGAGCGGTTCCAGCCGTACTTCACGCTGCCCTCTCTCGCGTTTGCCATACAGGTTGCGAGGCTGTCACCGACCGGCACTCGTCGATGCCGCCGGGATCCGAAGCGATCGCGCGGCCGGCTGGCGTTTTCGCGCTCATGTGTGCATCCTTTGCCGGTCCGCAGTTACATTCGAGGTGAAACAATCAGACGGGGCAGACCGATGGGGCACGACACAACTCTTGAGTTCGCCGGCTATGGGCAATCGCAGAGAGAGAGGTTGCAGGAGCGTGTGCGCCGGCCTGGATGGCAGGCGATCCTGGCCCGCGACGCCATTCTGCGGAAATGGAAAGGGAAACTGGCGTCGCCTCCGACGGCGCCGGCCCAGCAGGCAACGGCGAGTAGCTTTCTGACGGAGCGCAACGCCGGGAGGGTCGAGAAGCTCCTGAGGGAGGGTGTCAGAGATGAGAGCGCGCTCGTGGCCGCCTTGGGCGACTGGGAAACCGCCCTGGCCGGCGATGTGCGCTTCCCCATAGTCTTCTTGGGTTTGGTCGTGACCCTGGACTGCAACTTCCTCCCTCGCTGCCTGTACTGCAATCAGACCGGCCTGCCTCGCCGTATGACTACGGATAGTTGGAAGGCGCTGCTTGAGGAAGCGGCCCGGCCTACGCCTCCCTACGTCTACCTGACTGGGGGCGAGCCCCTACAGTTGGGAACCGAAGTCTGGGGCGATGACGGACTGGTCGCCATCGCGACAGAGCTCGGCTCTGCCGTCAACATCAACACGAACGCCGTCCTCATCACGGCCCAGGCTGCCCTGCAACTGGTGAAGGTGGGTCTGGCCAAATTGCACATATCGCTCGACAGCGTAGATCCCGAAGTACAGGGGCAACTGTTTCAGCAACGCGACCGTCTCGAGGCAGTCTTGAGCGGCATCTACAATGTGCAGATCGCCCGCGAGGCCCTCGGCGCCCACCATCCGCAGATCCATGTCAACTGCGTGCTGACCGCTCGGAACATGTTCCAGTTCCCCGATCTGTTGCGCTTCCTGCTCAAGATACGACAGGGCCGCTCACCGGGACTCGAGGGCAACATCAAAGACGACCCGGTCTTTCGCGACTTCGCCATTCATCTGATCCCCGTGGGAGGAGGAGAGAACGAACTCCTACGGCCCACGGCAGAGGAATGGCGCCGCTTCTACACGGAAACGTGGAAAGAGGCCGATCAGGTGTGGCGTGACTACCAGGCCGCAGTCGGAGTTCCACAAGGCGAGCGAAGCGGGCTGGCCGAACACCTTCCCTTCGCCAGCCCGTTCCTGCGAGCGGACCATAGGATGAGCTTGGACGAGTATTGTGAGCGGGCCGCCCTGGGAGAGTATTGGCAAGGCGCACTAGCGGATCGATGCTACGTTGCACCCACACAGGCCTTCGTCCTGCCGGACGGTTCGCAACACTGGTGTGGGGCCCACGCCATCCGACGGCCGCATCCACTGGGCAACGTGCAGGAGAGCACGCTACGAGACAACATTCGTTCGAATGTGGGGCGACTGGCCGAGCATCCCGGTGCTTTCTGCACCAACTGCGCTGGAGCAACGTGTGTCATCAATCAGGGCGCCATGCGCAGTATACGGGAGCAGGTCGCGGACCGGTTGAGGGCGGACGACCTTAACGACCCTCAGCGCACGCCCAGGTGACCACCAGGCGGATGTGCGTCGCCGGGGCGTTACCCAGACACCAACGACCCCCCGCCGCAGCCTCCAATCTGCCGCATGCCGAGAATGCTCGATCCTGAAGTTCGCTACAGCAAATCCCGTATCGCTCGCTCGAACGCCTCCAGCGACTGCTCCCCGGCAAGGACGTGCGCAGGTTTGCCTTCCCTGTCGTACACTACGGTCTCCGGAAGAGCTCCGGAAAGCCGTCGGTCGAGCTGCGTAAGGAACCGACGTGGGTCGCCGGGGGCCTTCACCAGCACGCTGAAGTCCGCGCCGACTTGTTCGACGAACGGACGGACCTTCTCATCGATGTCCTCCGTCTCGTCCACGGAGAGCGCGATGACCGTGACCCCTCTTGAGCGGTACTTCCTCTCAAGTTCCGCCAGGGCCGGGAACTCGGCTCTACACGGCGGGCACCACGTGGCCCACAAGTTCAGCACGACGACGCGGCCGGTCTGCCCGACCACCGCCGCCCTAGCCTCCGAGCCGGAGACGATGCTGAAGTTGGCGGGGAGCGCCACCGCGGTGGTCGAACCGGCGTCCGCCATGGCGGCCGAGGGCTGTCCGACCGCTGCCGCGGGAACGTCCGGGCCTTCCGCGCAAGCGGCCCCACACAGAGCCAGAAGCATCGCGAATGCCCGCGACACGCTCGTACGGGTCCTGTCGGTCATCGGTCCGAACTCACGCGTTTGATGGAGCAGCCGAACGCCTGTGTCTCGGCCGCGGGAATCGGGACACCTGCAAGTATCGCGTCCAGCGCGGCCGCCAGATCGCGCGATTCTACACGGTCCACGTTCTGACTGTCATCAATGCGTCCGTGGTAGAGGACGACGCCCGCCTTCGAGAGTACGTATATCTCCGGCGTCCGCGTCGCGCCGAAGCGGTCCGCGATCACGTTGCCCTCGTCTTTCAAGATGGGGAACGTGAGGCCGTTGGCCAAAGCGTGCTCGGACACCTCGCCGGCGCTCTCCTGACGGTTCGAGTTGATGCCGAGGATCTGGTATCCTTTCGGCTGATACGTTTCAGTCAGGCCGGCCATGCGGCTGTTGTAGTTGTTCGATACGGGGCATTGCGTGGCGATGAACATCACTACGACGGCCGCGCTGTCCGAGTATTGCCCGAGGCTGTGGCTCGTGCCGTCGTGCGAGGGCAGCGTGAAACTCGCCACCGTGTCGCCCGGCGCCACCGACTCGGCCGATGCGATCGAGAGCATTCCCACGAGCAGGAGCATCGCCGCTGCAACGACCATTCGTCTACTTCGATTCATGTCGCAATTCCTCCGGTTCTGCCCGTCCCACTGAGGCTCTGCCTCTATGGCGATCAGGCGGCTGTCGTGTGTACCCAACAACCCGCCGGCAGCATCACGGGTTCCGATCAGAGCCATCTGTGCGACTGGCCGTGCCCTTCACCGAATCTCGAACTCCTCTTCGGTTCGGGCGATCAGGCTGACGGCTTCGGCGACGCGCTGCCGCTTCTCCTGCCTGAGCCGGCGCGAGCGTTGCCTCGTCACGGTCAGGATCGGCAATCCCATCATGGCAAGCGCCGCTTTGGCGCAGGGGAGGTAGTCGCCGCCCCCGAATGTCCGATTGATCGTGTTCAGCCGGCCCTGCAGCACCGCGGCGCTCTCAAGGTCGCCGGTCTTCCAGAGCGAGTACATCTTCGCGAACAGGCCGGGCGCGACGTTGGCCGCCGTGTTGATGCCCCCCGTGCAGCCGACCTTCAGCGACGCGAGCAGGTGTTTGGTGTTGGCTTGCAGTATCTTGATGCGCCCATCGGCAGCGGCGAGCCTGGCACGCATCGGCACCATCGCCTGCTCCGAAGGCAGACGGCCGCGGGTCGCCGTGTCCTTGATGCCGATGAACCTGTCGAGTTTGCCCAGTTCGCCGATGAAGTGCGGCGAGAACCGGAATCGGTATGCCACGCCGGGCTTCTCGTAGGCGTACAACGGGCAATCGACCGCGTCGTGGATCGTTGTGAAATAGTCGAGCATCTTCTCTTCGGTGTCGAAGTAGAATGTCCATGGCGCTTCCTTGGGCGGCGTGATGAAGCAACCGGCGATTCCCGTCTGGGCCATCCTCTGCGTCATAGATATGTTCCGGCCGATCTGGTCGGCGTGCCTGTAGTTCGTGCTGCCCGCCAGAACGTGGATCGCGCCGCCAGACCGCGCTACGGCGGCACGCGCCATCCGGACCGCCTCGTCTTCTTTCAGGTGGTAGTACTCGCTCGACCCGCACACCGCGAAGACTCCGGTGACGCCCTTCCCGATGTGCCAGTCGATCAGCCTGTCGTATGCGTCCCAGTCGACTTCCTTGTTCTCTCTGAACGGCGTCACGAGCGGCGGCAGGATACCATAGGCCGGCGAGAAGTCCTTCGCGGACGTTGCCAGCTCTGCAGGCGGCGCCGCGAATGCGCCGTCGATCAGCCGTCTATGTGGAATCGTCAGCGCGATGGCGCCGATACCGAGCGTTCTGATGAAGTCTCTTCGTGTGAAGCCTTTGCTCGTGTTCATCGTGTCTCCGGCGTGGGTTTCTGGTGAGTGTGTCTCCGATGCTCCGATTGGTGCATGGTCGTCTCGTAGCGGCGCCCTACCTCGGCGTTGGGAAGTAGTGTGCCTCTATCATCGCGCAGATGGCGTGGTAGGTGGGGAAGTGGTTCTCCTGCACCAGCTTCGTCACTGTGCCGGGTGCCTTGATCGCAATGTCCGCCAGCTCCGCCAGGCGCCCGCCCTTCTCTCCGGTCAGGCTGATGGTGGTCATGCCGAGAGCCTTGCCGACCTGAATCGCGTAGCCGGCGTTGTCCGCGTTCCCGCTGGTCGATATCCCCATGACCACGTCACCGGCGCGCCCCATGGCGTATAGGTCCTGCGCGTAGTGGATGTCGCGTAGTTCGATGTCGTTCTGCACGGCGGATGCGAACGGGCCGCTGTTTCCGATAGCATAGCCACGCAGCCCTTGTTCGAGTTGCGCCGCCAGCACTTCGCCGTCGGGCATTCCGGCAAACGCAGACCTCTGCTCGTCGGTGAGCGATCGGACGCGCTCGAACGACTTCAGCAGCTCACCCACGATGTGCAGCGCATCGGCGTAGCTCCCGCCGTTGCCGCAGATGAAGAACGTGCCCTGCCGGTCGTAACACTTCACCAGCGCGACCTGCGTCCGCACAAGCGCGGGCACGAGGCATTCAAGCTCCGGGCGTCGCTCCACGTAGTCCTCGAGCAATCCGGCCACTTCCGGATGCTCCGCCGCCATCGCGTCTACATAGGCGCATTCATCCTGGTGACCGGCCAACTCTCTCTTCAGGCTGTCGATGTTCAATGGCATTTCATGCTCTCATTTCTGTCGTGTCGGGAAGATCGGTTGCGCGAGCCTGGCGGGATGCATGTCGGCCGGCGCGTCAATGCGTGTCGGGCGGAGGCGGTCTCGCCTCGGCACCGGCGTGCCTCTATCCGTCGGCGTCCGCTTCGATCGCTGAGAGGTCGAACGGCGGCGGCTCGTATTGTTTCAGCAGGTCCAGTTCGTGCAGCAAACGCAGGAACGGTATCGCGAACCGGAACCAAAGAAGCGAGTGACTGTCTCGTTTGGACGCGCGGACCTCCTGGTAGAGCGCCCCTTCCGCCGATTCGAGCAGGAACACCGCTTCGTGGTTCGGCGTCCGCGTGAACGGGCCGGCCAGTTGCAGCATGCGCACGCCGTGTTCGAGGTACCGCTTCTTGCCGGTCCACTGCCATGCATACGTCATCACTTCGAGCGTGAACATGCCGAGGTAGGGATACCTGTTCTCGGGAAGTTCCTTGTAGACAAGCACTCCCGACGGCAAGCTCAGGTGCTCAAGTTGATCGTCTACCATGTACATCGCCAGCGACTTCCACTTGTCATCGCCCGTGATGTCTTCGAGGCGTTTCAGGCCCATCACGGCCAGGTCGGTCATGAATCCGGCGCGGTACGGGAACCCGTATGACGTGGTCTCCGTGAGGTGTCCGGTCTCTCCGTCGATCCGTGCTTGCAGGCCTTCTCCGTGGCGAATCGCGCAGGCGCGATATCGCTCGTCGCGCGTGAACTCGTATAGCGCCGTCAGAGCGAGGAGCGCCCAGCCTGAAACGCGGGCGGAGGTAGTGTCGGCGGACAAGCGCGCTTCGTGCGTGTCCGTCCATGCCAGCAAATGCTCGCCGAGGGCCAGGGCGTGCTCGCGAGAGTGTTCGAGGCCCGTGAGCAGGTGGTGGAGGATCATGCCCTCGGCCCACTCGTGGCTGGGGTCGACCCCGCCACTGCCCGCGCCCACGTGGTTCACGGTGTGGATCGCCTGCCCGCCCTCGTTCATCGGCTCGTCCGGGTCGTAGTGCCGCGTGTCGACATCCATCATGTGCCAAGCGCTCGGTTCCGCCGACGAGAGCCACACGTTCCTGTCGCCACTGCGCAGGAACTGCTGCATTGCCATGTAAGGCATGTCGTATTCGCCGTTGGTCCATATGAGCGACTCGGACCGGTCCTTCTGTCGGCCGCGGCCTTGCGCCGTGTAGGCGGCTCCCGGCGCGTCGCCATAGTGCAGCATGCCGTATGCGCGGGCATGATCGCGGAACGTGCCGGTCAGCTTCGTTTCGAGCGCGGGGTACGCTGCCGGGCGCGCGGCGAAGAAGGTCGGCAGCGCCCCGGTCGATTCGATGTACTCCGCCGGTACGATCGGCACCAAGGGGCGCAGAATCGGCGCTACGTACGCAATGGTCGCTTCATAGGTATCGGCGCGCGGGAACAAGGCGAGCGTCAGTTCGTGAGTCTTGGCCATGCCGCGTCGGAACTGCCATTCGTCGCCCGAATCGGGCCAGACGTCGTATCTGAGTGCCTTGCCGTAGAAGTGCGCCGCCTTAGGGTGCAGGAAGTGGCACCAACGAGGAAGCATAAACGCCGTGCGGTCGGTATCGCCAACCACGAGGAACGGCTCCATCTGCACCTCGGCCCGAATCGTGTTGAGGTTGCCGGATTTGCGGTGACCGTCCGTGGCCCGGGTCTCAAGCCCGTCGGTCGTCATCGAAACCCAGCTCTCGGGCATCCGGTAGCGTTCCCGGTCGGTGCCGACCATCGCCCACATGTCGTCCGCGGCGAAGTCCATGGGCTGGATAAGTTGCACGCCGCTCACGGGGGTCGTCTCGGCTTCCTCGCGGTTGACGATCGTGTAGTACCACCGGGCGATGGGCTGGCGAGCGTAGACGACGAGCCGCAGCGTGTAGTCGAGGCATTCCTCGCCGTCATCGTCCGCATGGCGCCCTCGGATCGCGATCACGGCGCGCTGCGGTCCGTGCTCTTCGATGTCGACCGTGGCGGGGCCGTTCTCGATGCTGAGGATCCGCCCGTCAGGCTGCCGAACAACCACGCCGCCGGGCTTGGCGGAGCAAACCTTGCCGTACGCCTCCAGCCGCTGCGGGAGCCCGCCCTTGTCGGATGAAAGGTCCAGTTGCATGGGACCTGTGTCGATGCGCAGAGCGTCGCCGGCCCACTCGACCCGCAGACCCTCTTGCGCGTCGACAGCCACCGGGTCCGTGGCAATCTCGATTCCGACGTCGACGTGCTGCCGCGCTTCCAGATCGATAGGGAAGTCTAGCAGAAGCCACTTGACCGATTCGTCAGGCCACGTTGCCAGAACTCGTCGTTGTGCGGGAATCTGATTGCCAAGTGGATCTCGCACGATGACCTGCCGCGGTTCGCGCACGGCGCCCTTGGCGAATGGCACGCTAACCGTGACCGGCCAGTTGGATCTCGGATGGTCGGAGGGTTCCCAGATGTGAATCGACGTGACTGCTGCCATTTGCGTCTCCGTCGAACGCTCGCAAAGCTCGCGTTCGTTGGCGAATCGTTCCGATTCGCGCTGCTTCCAGCGTCTTCATGCAACAACCGCCCGGGAGTTCTCGAAGAGAACTCCCAACGTCCGCGTCAGCGGACGACGGCTACCTCACCATCAGCATCCGTCGAACGCTCACTGCGTTCGCGTTCGTTGTGGAACGCTTGGCGTTCCCGGAATGCGGGGCATTCCCAAGTCTGTGAGTCAGACGATAAATGTACACGCCGCTGGCCGAGGGGCGACCTGCAGCGTCGAGTCCGTCCCACTGCACGGTGTGGAATCCCGGACCAAGCACCTCGTCGACCAGCGTACGGACGAGCTGGCCATGGACGTTGTGGATCGCCAGGCGCGCGTGGCCGGCCTGCGCGACTCCGAACCGGATCGTCGTTGACGGATTGAACGGATTCGGCGAGTTCTGCGGCATGAACGACCGCAGCGTTCCGGCGCCGTCTTCCACCGAGACGCGCCAGCCCCACGGCGATGGGAAAGCTCCCATGTCGGCGATGGAGCTATCGGGATCGAGCGGGCTTGTCGGATCGCCCGAGTCGATACATGGCGACCAGGGCGTGAGCCGGAAATCGCCGTTCGCCGCGTCAACGAACATCGGGTCGGATGAGAGGTTGCCCGTGCTGTCGATGGGGCGGAACAAGTTGCTGTAAGTGACGACGACGTCGCTGGGGCTGTACTCGTAAACGGCGAAGTCGCCTCCCCACGGGTGCGTCGAGTCGTATTGCTCCCAGATTATGGTGTTGCTCACTCTCACGGTCGATCCGCGCGTAGAGATCCCGGTTACCCCGTCGGTTGGTCGCGGGTCCGGGGGCAGGGAACGGTTGGGGGTACCGTATCCGCCGGGCGGGCTGCCCACGACCGTGCAGTTACGGAGAGAGACGAGGCCGCCGTTTTCCGCATGGAGTGATCCGCCACCACCGGAGAACAGGGCGTAACCACCATATGGGGCGTAGGTAGGGTTGCTGTCGACCAGGCATCCGATCAGATACGCGTTGCCGCCCTTCTCCGTCCAGACGGCCGTTCCGCCTCGGCCCGACCGGTTGCCTCGCAGGATACACCGTTCGAGCACGATTTGCGAGCCGTCCGTGATGAACACCCCGCCTCCTACGCCCCCGTCAGCGCGTTCCGATGTGGTAAGTCTATACCCGTATTGGGCCGTGTTGCCAGCGATCAGGCCATCCTTGACGGTCACGCGCGTACCTGCGCCGCTGAGGTGCATGCCGCCGCCGTACTCCGCGTAGCCACCCGAGATGCGTACGTGCGAGAGCGTACTGCTGTCCCCGCCGTCGAAGCGAATGCCGCCCCACTCGGTTACCTCGCCGGGCGAGAACGTGACGGAGTCGTTCTCTGCGCCGTTCGCGACCAGTGAGCCATACACGTTGAACGGCACGTCCGCGTCGAAGCGCACCTCTACCCCGGGCTCGACCGCCAGCACGTGACCACTGGCGACTGTACACTCGGATTTCACTCGGTAGGGGTTGCCCGCCTTCGTCCACGTCGCGCTCCGTATCGAGCCGCCGACGTAGGTTCCCTCCAGGTACTCTCCTGCGATCGGTATTGCGATCATGGTCTTCTCTTCATTGGCCCACAACACGACCTCCAGCGGGTCCGACACGTCGGCACTGCCGGCATATGTCACGCGGATGACGAGCGTGCCGCCCGGAAGCACGGTTCGTGGCATCGCAGCGTCCGTGCTGAATGAATCCGGCAGCGAGATGCTCACCACGACAAGGGACAAGTCGCCCGCGTTCGAGATTGCCAGGTTGGCCGGCGCTCCGGTCGCGGCAACGATGGATGCAGGTGTCGAGACTTGCGCTGCTGGACGGGAGTTGTTCGATAGCCCGATGTCCGCAACCGTTCCATCGGAGTCCAGCGGGCTGGCTGGGTCGCCGGCGTCTATGCATGGTGAACCGGGGAGCACGCTGTAGTCGCCGTTCAGCGAGTCGGCGAAGAGCGGATCGGCGTTGATGTTGCCTTCGCCGGGGTACAGCGGGTCGCCGATGTCGATGTTCGAGTAAGTGGCTGTACCAACGGCGATTGCCGCAGGGACGTTACTGCGCACGATGCAGTTGACGAGCGACGCACTCCCGTATACCGCCTGCCCTGCCGGGGTGTTTCCACTCTGAACGTAGGTCGCTTCGTTGCCTACCACTACGCAATTCAGAAGCGTAGCTTCGGCGTCGCTTGCATAGAGTGCTGCTCCGTGTCCGGCGTGCGGGAGGCAGTAATACTGGAATAGGTAGCATTCGGAGTCATCGACGAGCCTGTTGTCTGCGAGGAGGCAATTGGCCAGGCTGACGCTGCCGCCTTCGACCGCGACGCCCGCGCCCCACCTGTTCGCCCGATTCCCCCTGATGGTGCAGCCTTCGAGGCTCACGATGCTCTTGGCCACGTAGACCCCGCCACCTATGCCTGTTGACTTGATCTCCTTCTCCATTCTGCCATTGAACCATCGGCTCGTCGCCACGTTGCCGTCGATCATGCATCGCGAGAGGCGAACGACCGAATTGTCCGTGATGGCAGTGCCGCCACCATAGGTATGCACCGTGGCGAGTTGAGTCGGCACGGGGGCGACTACCGAGTTCCTGTAGATGGTGCAATCGAGAAGTACGGCGGCGGAATTCCTTACCCATAGGCCGCCACCGTAGAAGCTCCCCGTGGTGCCGGTGTTTGCCGCCCATCCGATAAACGTGTGTGACATGGTCGTCATAGGCGAGCCGGACAGCGTGACGCCACTCCACCCGCGCCCGGTGTCGTGAGGTATGAGTCGAATGCCGTCATCCTCGGCGCCCTCGGTGCGCAGGATCCCGCTTACGATCAGCCCTGCGCCGAAATGGAAATACACGTCGACCCCGGGGCCGATGATGAGCGTGTCGCCGCCGCCGACCATGATCGTGTTCGTGACTGTGTACGGGCTGTTTTTTGCGGTCCAGGTAGTTGTGCCGACGTAGCCGCCGACGTCGGTTGCGCCGGACTGGGCTGCGACGGCCATGAGCAGTGCCGGAATGCATAGTGTGCGCACTATGTTCCTCCCCTTGTAGCCTATCTCACCATCAGCATGCGTCGAACGCGCACGGAGTGCGCGTTCGTTGGCGAATGCGACGCATTCGCCGCGTCCGATGCGCCCACGGCACTGTGCGTCAGACGGCAAATGTACACTCCGCTCGCTGAGGGGCGACCCGCCGCGTCGAGTCCGTCCCACTTCACAGTGTGGTGTCCCGCGTCGGCCACGCCGTCGACCAGCGTCCGCACATGCCGGCCATTTACATCGTAAACGGCCATATATACGATACCCGCGCCGGGTATCGTATAACGGATCGTCGTTGACGGGTTGAACGGATTCGGGTGGTTCTGAGAGAGTGCAAATTGCGGCGGCACCGGTTGGCTCTCGACCGACACCTTCCAGCCGTATGGCGATGGGAATGCGCCCATGTCGGCGATGGAGCTGTCCGGGTCTAGCGCGCTTGCCGGGTCGCCCGCGTCGATGCACGGCGAGCCGGGCTGAAGCCGGAAATCGCCGTTTGCCGCATCGACGAACATCGGGTCGGAAGAGATGTTGCCCGTGCTGTCGATGGCGCGGCCCACGTCGCTGTAGGTCACGGCGATATCGCTGGAGCCGTAGTCGTATACGGAATACATGTTCGGCGCGGCTTGCTCGTGTGCCTCCCAGATCAAGCAGTTGCCGATGTTGACAGTGGCCCGCCACGCGGTGACGCCAACGGTCCCGATATAGGTTCCATCGCCAGGCAGGTAGCCGCCGTATGACAGGTTGCCGGACATGGTGCAGTTCACCAGCGACGCTGTGCCACCGTCGGCTGCGTACACGGCGCCACCGCCCCGATCATGGGACCATCCGCTGGGTCTGTAGATGTCGTTGCCCTGAATTAGGCAACCGGACATACGCACAACGCCACCGTTGTCGGCGCAGACAGCGGTACCCGCCTGTGCGGCGCGGTTGTCGATGATATGGCAATTCTGTAGCGTGACGTTCGCTTGCTCGGTGACGAGCACGCCGCCGCCGAACCCGCTATCACGCCATTCCTGCCCCGCCTCTTGGTAGGGATACTGTGCGGTGTTGCCCGCGATCAGGCAACTCCGGAATGTGACTCGAGTGCCCGGGCCAGAGGCGTGCACGCCGCCTCCATCGTCGGCGTAGCCGCCGGAAATCCGTACGAAGGAGAGTACGCTACTGTTGCCGCCGCTGAACCGTACGCCGCCCCAGTTCAGACCGTGGCCGGGCATGATCGTGATGCTGTCGGTTGCCGTGCCGTGTGCCATCAATGATCCGTGCACAACGAGGCGGGCGTCCGCGCCGGAAATGACCCGGGCCCCCGGTTCGACAGTCAGGGTATCCGCGCCGGCTACGAATACGGTATTCGTGACGCGATACGGGCTGCTCTCGGCGGTCCACACGGTCGTGCCGACGTAACCGCCGACATCGGTGGCGCCGGACTTCGCCGCGATGGCGATCGAGAGAGCGAGCAGGTACGACGTGCGCGACATAGACGCCTCCCGAGGGCGGCGCTCCGGCCACAGGGCCTCCCCGGCCCCACTGTCGAACGAGCCAACAGCTTCTTGTCGTCTCCGTAGGGTAATCAGACCGCGCGCGAGTCGCAACCGCCGCCAAGTTCAACTCAGGCGCTGTCCACGGTTCGGTCGTCGCTCGTCTCAGAAGTAGATCATCGTGCGGATATCGTGCCCGACGCCCGGGAACCATATCCAGTCGACCAGCAGGCAGACTATGCCACCGAACACGTGCCCGGCGACGAGGCCGATGAAGAACGGACGAAGCCGCCGATACAACGTCAGCCCACCGACCTTGTGTATCACGACCTTCACCAGCCACGTGATGAACACGCCCGACCAGATCTCCCCATGGTAGAACGTCGTCGCCGTGCAGTAGCCGATCGGATTGAGCAGGCTCCACCCGAACCGCTGCCGGAGTAACGTGAGCAGACCGACGAACGCGGCGCCGATCCCGAAGTGCGCGATCAG
>CAZSJP010000018.1:10716-17619 GCA_964606675.1 uncultured bacterium | reverse complement strand
GTTGCGCAGGATCTCTACCTGCACGTCGGTACGAACGACGCCGGCAAAGTATGGCTCGGAGGCGAGCTTGTCGTGGCGCACCCAGGCGATAGAGGCGCGGCGCGCATGCAGCACGCCGTGACGGTTCGCCTCGAAGCCGGCCGGACGCCGCTGCTGCTCAAGATCGACCAGGCCGGAGGCGGATGGGGGGCATACGTCGAGCTGGGCGATGCCGAGGCGCATCAGGACTATATCCTGTCGAGTTTCCCGAGAGCGTTCGCCGTGTCGGTGGCCGACGAACTGCCCCGAATCGGCGACACGGTGGACGTGAGAATCGCCAACGTGCCGTCGTGGGAGGGGCTTGACGTTCCCATCGCATGGCAGCTTATCGACGGAGACGAGACGACCGCCATAGAGGGATCGTCGCCCACGGCCAGGTTTGTCGTGCCCGATGGAGCGACGCGCGTGATCGAGGTCGAAGCGCGCGCAACTCACCCGAAGGGCGGCGACGTGCTCGGGACGCAGCAGTTGTTCGTCAGCGAGTCGGGCGCAGACTTCTTCTCGCCGAAGAAGCGGCCGGATCATCTCGTGATGAGCCTCGGCGACGTTGCCGACACCGAGCGCCGAGTCGCGTGGCGCACGAACGACGTCACGACGGGCAGCGTGGTGCAGTACACGGAATCGGACGCAGGCGCCGCATCATCGGCGGATTGGGGATCGTCGTCCGTCGTGCGCGTGGACGGCACTAGCGCGGCGGCCGAGTCGAACCTCGGCTCGTACCGCGCCCACGAGGCGACGCTGTCGGGCCTGACCCCCGGACAACGATATGCCTACCGTGTCGGCGACGGTTCATCGGCGGGGTGGAGCGACGCCTACACGTTTGCGGTTGCCGACGGGTCGCGCGAGACGATCTCGTTCGCGGTCCACGGCGATACGCGGACGCTGTACGACGTCTGGCGCGACGTGATGAGGGCCACATGCGCGACCGAACCCGATTTCATCGCCAACAGCGGCGACATCGTCTCCGACGGCAGGAACATGAACCACTGGAATCGCTGGTTCTACGAGGGCAAGGACCTGCTGGCATCGTACCCGTACATCACTGTCCTCGGCAACCACGAGCGCCAGGCCGCCGAGTACTTCGCCGCATTCGCGCTGCCGACGAATGCCGAGCCCGATTCCATGGACGAGCAGTGGTACAGCTTCGACTACGGGCCGACGCACTGGGTGGCGCTCAACTCAGGGCTTGCCGTCGACCAGCAGCGGGAATGGCTCAAGCGAGACCTGGCAGCGAACACGAAGCCGTGGGTCTTCGCGATCTATCATTACCCGCTCTACGCGGGGCACGTGAGCCGCGGCGACGGGAACGTCGCTCTGAGAGAGGCGTGGGGCGACCTGTTCGACAAATACAACGTAGCGATAGCCTGGCAGGGCCACGACCATTACTACTACCGAACGAAGTCGATACGTGGCGGCGAGATTGTGGACGACGGGCAAGGGACGATCTACGTAACCGCCGGCGGTGGCGGCGCGCCGCTGTACGATCCGGTCGAGAACAAGTGGGTCGCCGTGTTCGAGAAATCGCACCACTTCGTACAGGTGAGCATCAGCGGCAGCACGATGACGGCCAAGGCATATCGCCTCGACGGATCGGTGCTGGACGAGTTCACGGTGGCGCGCTAGTGCGCGCCTTGGGGGAATCCTGCGGATTCTCCGGGTTGGTGTATGCGTCAAGCGCCGCTGGTTGTTGCGGGCATCCGCGAGCGCGATCGGACCCGTGGGAGCACGAAGCTTTGCGCCCTTACCGGAGGGACGCGGAGCGGCACGCAGCCGGGGAATCCCTTCCGGGTTGAGTATCCTGCCGCGCCAAGGGATTCCTCGGCTCGTATCGTTGCACGATGCGACGCTCGGAATGGCGGCCATCATGAACGGTAGGTCCGACACTCGTGTCGGACCGGGTCGACGTCAACATGCGTGTCGACGCTACTGGCGGACCGCAGGCGCGACCGGTCGGTCGCCCCGAGGCGGCGTGGATGCACTCCCGCAGTTCCGAGCAAACTGCCAAAGTCCACGTAGTGGACTACATCACCCGACGACAGCTTCCCGCAGGCAAGTCGCGTAGTGCGAGTAGGCCGCCCACGTCACGTACGGCAGGATGCGCGTCACCTGGAGGCTGGGGAGCATTCTGTACTGCTTCGCCAGGGCCGCCTTCGCGGCCACTTCGCGTTCTATCGCCGCGTTCCCTTCAAGCAGCTTCCGGCCGTCGATGCAGCCGATACAGAATATGCTCGCGCCGTAGTTGTCGATGAGATCGTGCAGATACTCCAGGTCGCCAGTCTCGGCGATGTACTCGACACCGTTCGCCCCGACGCCTCGGAACAGGTCGACCAGTGGGCGCAAGTCGCCGCGGCCGCTGAGGCAGACCAGGTCGACACCGCCCGCCCTTACCCCGTCGAAGATCCGCGCGCACGAATCGAGCCCGAACTCAGCGATAGCGTGCGGACCGAGGATCGGTAGGCAATCGCTGCCGATGAGCGCGATGTCGATCCGGGCTTCGCGGCACACCTTCTCGGCGCATATCGAGATCATCTCGCCCAGGTGTGCGACCATCTCACGCACCAGGCCGGGCCGGTCGTTCAGGCTGACGAACAGACCGGAGTCGCCGTCGGGACCAAGTAGATTCCATGCCATGGTGAGCGGGTCGGGGATTTCGATCGCGGTCGGGTGGATGGCAGTGTGCGACCGCGCGCACCACTCGGGCCAGTCGGCCGGCAGGCGCTCGTCGGCCGAAGGCCTGAAACGATCTCTTGCGCCGAGCCAGTCGTCGTGTGGGGACACCCCGTGGCCCTCGAACACGCGCGTGAACGCTGCCCAAGGGCGTGCCGGGGCCGACGGGAGGCGCTTCGCGACACGTCCCCACCTACCGTCGAAGCTGCGCACGTAACCGTCGTTCGAGACGATCTCGCGTTCGGGAAACCGTGGCAGCGCATACCAGTCGACCGGAGCGCACTCGTATCCTGCGGGCAATGACGCGTTGTCGAAACCGAAGAGCCGACGCGGATCGGTGCCATCGGGCAGGTGCTCGCGCCAATCCGAGTGCGCCATGACCATGTCGAACTTGGCCGTCTCGACGAACGGCAGCCGGTCGACCGGGTTTCCGCGCAGAGAGTTGACGAATCGTGTGCGGTAGTCCACCGGTAACGCTCAGCGGGCTTCGAAGCGCAGCTCACGCTCCGGGTCGCGCACAGAGAAGTAGAGCTGCCAGTTGACGACGGTGTTCTCGACCTTGATGAGCACGCTGTTCGCGCCCTCGTTGAGCTGGGCTTCGATTTCGTACACGTGCGGCCTCGCGGTCCGGACGCCTTCGTCGGAGTAGAGCAGTTCGCCGTTGATCCACACGCGCGCACCGTCGTTGCTGCCGAGGCTGAAGGTCGCGTTCATGTCGCGCGGAGCCGCCACGGTACACCGCGCGTATCCGACGACGTCGTCGGTCGTGGTGAAATGGTCGAGCAGATCGAGCTTGCCCGCCAGGTCGGTCCCGGCGTATTTCCATCCGGCCGGGCCATCAACGGATTCGAACGTCGCGCCGGGGTCGGAGTTGGTCTCCGGTCCGTACACCTCCATGAATCCGACGGGCATAATCTCGCGGCGGAACTGATCCCACCCGAGCGGGAACGGCCCGACGATCATCCAGTCGCGAACGAAGTGCCACGGGTCGTTGTCAGGCGGTGTCAGGAACAGCCCGTCGAGGTTGTGAAGACCGTACGGGCTCTGCATGTGGTGTTGGCCGGCTTTGGTGTCGGGCACGGCATAGCGCCGCGCCTCGGCCATGCGCATCGTGCTGTCGATCATCGCTCTGCAACCCCGCAGCGCCGCTCGCCACGCCCGGACGCTCTCGGCGCCTTGCCCGCGGGCGGTTGCTTGCGCGCATCGTTCGTTCGCGCGCATCACTTCCATCACGACCGGCGACTTCGACGTGTTGATGTTGTCGAGGCCGAGTTGCCACAGCGTGCCCATCACCTTCCGCGTCTGCGCCACCGCGCCCGAAACGGCGAACGGCAGCAGCGAGTCGGCGGCCACTCGGACACCCTCGCGAACGCGGTCGATCTCACTGGCGTCGGCCGTCACCAGCACGAACCCGGCAAGCTCCACCGACGGAATCGTCACGCGCGCCACGCTCGCACCGGGCGTCCACTCGACCCGGCACTCCAGAACGTCCGGGATCGCCACCAGATGCGCTTCGGGCGCGCTCGACCCCGTCCAGGGCACACCGACGGTCACGTTGCGCAAGGTGCCCTCGTCGACCCAGCGATGGTAGTGGTCCTTGATCACGGCGAGGGAGACCACGGTCGACCCTTCGTACTGCCATGCCGAAGCATCGAGAGCGGGATTGGTCGTCCGGAGCCGCGTGGTCAAACTTCCGGCGGCGAGGTGGTCGTTGAACAGGCGTACCTCGCGGCAGATGAGCGATACCTCCGCGGTGAGTTCCTGCATGCGCGTGAAATTGTGATGCGAGAAGTACAGCAAGCCCCGCAGACCCGCGTTGATGCCCGTGAAGCTGAGCAACCTGAGTTGTTCGGGGTCCGGTAGCGGCCCCGGGCCACCGACGCCGTGGCCGATGTACGCGCCGGTCCGGTCCCACATGAAGTTCTGGACCCAGGTCCAGATCGGGTCGCCGTAGGTTGCTCTGGCGTCGTCGAGATAGCCGCGGTAATACGTATACGTGCTCTCCGGCAGCGGGTACTTCCATTGCACGGGGACGTCGACGTATTTCGAGTACGTCGTCTCGGCGTCGGCGGTGCGCTGTCGGCCGACGTACGCCGTGGCAATCGGGATGTCGGGGGTGATCTCGTGCAGCACGTCGGCGTCGTGTCGGATGCTTTCGAGGTGCCAGTTCTGAACGTCGTCGCCGATGTAGAACGAGAGCAGGTTCGGCTCGTCGGCCAGCATGCGTGCCGCGTCGCGCAGTTCGTCAGGCCAGTGCGTAACCTCCGCCATCGACCCGGCATGGAACGACAGCAGAATCTGCACGCCAGCGGCGTGCGCGCGGCGCATCAACGGCCTGAACTTGGCCACGCTCGACGTATCGCGCCCCGCTCCGCCGACGAACATCGTGTTGAGGCCGATATGAGCGACGTCTTCGGGCGTGATGTAGTCCCACGTGCACCAACTGCCGAGTGGGTAGAACGGCTTGCCCTCGACTTCGAGCACGCCGTCGTCGAGCGTTGCGCCGTAGCTGACGGAGATCGACAGCAGGAAGCACAAAGCCAGCCGCGCGAGTTTCGACTTCATGGTCTCAAGCTCCCGTCGGGTAGCGGCAGGTTGGCGCCATTTGGTTCATCTGTATCACGAAGGTGACAAGCATACGTAGCACCTGTGTTGGATGTCAAGTTTGAGCGTTCCATGTAGTGTGGTTTCTGATGATTGAATCTACGATGACGAGTAGCTTCCTCATACATGCGACGAGCGCCGCTCTGCGTGCCTTTCCTGCGGTTTTGAGTCTCTGATAGAACTCTCGTATGACGGTGTTGTGTGTGATACCAGCGAGTGCAGCCATGTAGAGTGCCGTCCTGACATTTGCGCGTCCGCCCCATATGGTTCTTCTGCCTCGCATCGTTCCGCTGTCGCGGTTGAATGGCGCAACGCCGACGAGTGCGGCGATGCGGGCCCCACCCACGCCACGTCGCGCACCGTCGGGAACGCATCACCACGCACACGTGTAGTCGTTGGTACGCCGCGAGCGACGGAGCACATCGCGGCGCCATCGATTCACTCCGCCGAGGCGCTTGGGCGCAGAATCGGACCCACGCGCAATCCCTGACTAGCAACACCGGAGGTCCGCTCCGCGACGCACGAGACGGAACGCCGTTGCGTTCGTCGTGAGTGACTGACCCTTCAGTATACAAGGCGCCGGCAATGCACCGGGCTGCTGATGCGCACCTGGTGCCATTGGAAGGTCGCACTGCGATCTCCCCGGGCGGATGGCTTTATCGCGGCGTCCGCTAAGGAGATACAGCATGAAGTTAGAAGGGAGAGTCGCCGTCATCACCGGTGGCAATAGCGGGATCGGCCGAGCAGCCCCCGAGTTGTTCACGGCCGAGGGCGCGAATGTGGTCGTCTCGGGGCGGAACCAGGACACGCTCGACGAGACGGTCGGAGCGATCGGCAACGGCACGTTGGCCGTGCGAGCCGACGTGAGCAAGTTGGCGGACATCGACAGCCTGTTCGAGCAGGCCGTGTCGCGGTTCGGCAAGATCGACGTGCTGGTGGCCAACGCCGGAGACGGCAGGGCGGCGCCGCTCGACCAGGTAACCGAAGGCAGTTTCGACGAGATATCGGACACCAACTTCAAGGGCACCTACTTCACCGTGCAGAAGGGCGCGCCTCACCTGAACGAGGGAGCGTCCGTCATACTGGTTACGTCGGCTTCCCATCACAAGGGGATGGCCGGCTCCACGGTCTACAGCGCGACGAAAGCCGCCGTGCGAGCGTTGGCGCGCAGCTTCTCGGCCGAATTGCTGCCTCGGGGGGTGCGAGTAAACGCGCTATGCCCGGGTTTCACAGAGACCCCGTTCTACGGACGGCTTGGGCTGCCACAGGAGGCCATCGGAGGGATGGCTGCGTCGATGCTGGAGAACCGCATCCCGATCGGGCGGTTCGCCTCGGCCGGCGAAATCGCGAACGTGGCGCTGTTCCTGGCGTCGTCGGACTCGTCGTACCTGGCGGGTGAGGAGATCAACGCCGACGGTGGGCTAGCGCAGCTCTAGCGTGTGAGTTGCAGCGGTATTCCTAACATGCACATGGGCACGGCACCGAACAGCGCCGTGCCCATGTGTATTTGCGCTCGACGAGACCCCGACCGCCGGCAAGGACGACTCGCGACGTCGAACCGGCATCTGGAGAGTATGCCGCTGCCGCCCTCGC
>CAZSJP010000018.1:0-10706 GCA_964606675.1 uncultured bacterium | reverse complement strand
AAATTGGATCACCCATATCTAGAATATACATGGTGCCGCCCTCGCCGACGCCGCAGACCCCAAACGTGGAACGTGCGCGCGGGCGCACGACGATAGCGTCGTCCGGGCAGATCGGAGTGTCCGTCCCGCTCTGATCGGCGCCTCCCGCACTCACCGCCCCGGAGTTTCCGCAGGAAACTCCAAATGTGCGCGCCAGCGCACAACGGTGATCCAGATCACATATCCTGAGAAATCCGGTGAAGATAGGGCTTTTCGTGTCCGGCGGCGCCCTCCTTCTATTGACGATTCGCTAGAAAACGGTATCTTGTGTTCTGTGATGAGCCCCCGCACGAATAGCGAGCCCTCCCGACAGGTGCGACCTCGATCACGGAGCACCATGCAATCGTCCGCCAACCGAGATAGGATAGATCGACGTGGTTCTCAGGAACTCATGCCATAATACTCCAACGAATCTCCTCAGTCATAGTATGTCTTACCGTGCTCCAGGCAGTTACGTCGGCGGGGCACGACCGAAAGGAAGTTGCTATGCGTAGCAAAATGCTATCGTTGTTGATTGCGGCCGGTCTGGTCGCGGGTATTTCCACCACGGCCGCGGCGCAAGGGATGAGCATCAGCGGGAAGATCCTCACGTCGACGTGGGACCAACCTACCGGCCCGTATCACGTGGTCGGTTCGTGTACGGTTGCCGTCGGAAACACCCTGACGATCGACCCGGGCACCGAGGTAGGATTCGACGAAGCCGTCGAGTTCGTCGTGGAGGGTGTGCTCAACGTCATGGGCGACGTGCACAACCCGGTCGGCATGGCCCCCTACGGGGGATCGGGGGCCTGGGGCGGCATTCGCTTCGTCGGAAGCGATAGCAGCACAATCCGATATGCCGCGATCGGCGGTGGACAGGCCAATGTCGGCGGCGCCCTCTACGTGGGCGGAACGGCACGCGTCGGACTGGACCACGTCTCGCTCATACTGAACTTCGCCGATGTCTCAGGCGGCGGGCTATACGTCGATATGGGCGCAGTGGCTACGATGTCCAACTCGATCGTGTGGATGAACTCTCCCGACGGAGTATTCAACAACTCGGGCAGCCTGGCCATAGCGTACTCGGATGTCCAGGGCGGCTGGGACGGTGTCGGCAACATCAATATCGACCCGAAGGTGAACCTTGTTGCGCCGGACCCCGGGAGTCTACAAACCGGATCACCGTGCATCGATGCCGGCGATCCGCTGTTCCCGACCGACCCTGACGGCAGTGTCACCGACATGGGCGCGATCTGGTCCGAACCGGCCGCCGAGCCACCGCCGGGAGGCATCCAGATCGGCGGCGCGATCATCAACATCGACGGTGCGACCGGGGCTGCGGACTACTTCGACTTCTCCGCGGGCGACACGTCGGCAGATTCGACAGGCCAAGACTACTGGGCGGACTTCCGCGGCACTAGCAACGAGATGACGAACTTCGGCTCTGAGAACACCCAGATACCGGGCAACAGGCTGCTGCGGCTCCACGACGCGGCGGCAGGCGTGTCGCTTGCTGACGTGACGGTTGTTCCGCAGTGGACGGACGCCGCGCCGTGGGTGGCCACAAGCTGGGACTTCACGTACGGCACCGGCGGTGCGCCGCTGACGGTCGGCGAGATCTGGGTCGTATACACCCGTGAGGGCAACTACGCTCTCATGGAGATCACCGAGGTTAGCACCGCCTATCCAGACTACTGGTTCTCTTTCGACTACAAGTATGACCCCGAGGGCGGGAACGACTTCGGCGAAGTGATCGTTCCGGGCTTCAGCGGCCAGATCCTCACCGATACATGGACCGCCGAAGGCAGCCCATACAATATCGCCGGGGCATGCACTGTCGCGGCGAGCGAAACGTTGACGATCGACGTGGGCGCCGAGGTCGTCTTCCACGCCATGGCTGAGTTCGTCGTCGAAGGCGTGCTCAATATCATGGGCGATGTGCACAACCCGGTCGCCATCTACCCGTGGAACTCCTCTGCCGCCAGTAGCATCCGCTTCGTCGGAAGCACTGCCAGCACTATCAACTACGCGCTCATCGGCGGCGGACAGGCGCTCATGGGTGGCGGCATCTACGTCGGTGGCACGGCGCACGTCGATATGGACCACCTCTCGCTCGTAGTGAACATGGCCGAGACCGGCGGCGGGCTATACGTCGACGCGGGCGGAACGGTCGTGATGTCCAACTCGATCGTCTGGTCCAACACTCCGGACGGCGTAATCAACGCCGGCAGTCTGTCGATCACATATTCAGACATTCAGGGCGGCTGGGACGACGTCGGCAACATCATGGCCGACCCGATGTTCTCGGACGACACTCAGGGCGGATTCGATCTGCTCGAAGGATCACCGGCCATCGACGCCGGCGACCCTCTGTTCGCGACCGACCCGGACGGCACACCCACCGACATGGGCGCGATCTACCACAACCAATCCGGCCCGCCTCCGGGGATCGTCGGCAAGATATTCACCGAGACGTGGATTGGCGATAATAGCCCGTACCACATTGCGGGGCCGTGCACGGTTGTCGCGGGTGAGACCCTGACCATCGGCGGGAACGTCGGCGTGCAGTTCGACGCCAACGTGCCGTTCGTCGTCGAGGGCAACCTGATGATGCCGGGCACAGTCGACGATCCGGTCGTCATGTGGCCTGGCGAGTCGCCCGAGTGGGGTGGCGTCAGGCTTCTTGGCGCCGGCCCCAGCATGATGAGCTACACCCTCATCGTTGGCGGCCACGCAGAGGTAGGCGGGGGCGTGTATGTAGGTGACGGCGTGCAGCTTGGCCTCGACCACGTCACGATATGGAACAACCGGGCAGACCAGGCCGGCGACGCCGGTGGTGGACTGTACGCAGATTCCGGCTCGGTAGTCGTGATGGCGAACTCCGTCGTCGCGGACAACTCCCCCGACGGCATCTTCGTCGACCCGGACGCTGCCGTCGCAATCTCGTACTCCAACACCCAGATGATGTGGCCGGGCGACGGCAATATCAGCGGCGGACCGATCTGGGCCGACCCGATGAACATCGAGGCAGGCCTTCACCCTGAGTCGCCCGTGATCGACGCCGGCGACCCGACATTCCCGCCGGACCCCGACGGTTCGGTCACTGATATGGGCGTGCTGTGGGCCGGCGCCTTCAAGCCGCCACCATCGGGCGAAGTCGTATTCGGTAGCGATTCGATGTATGTCGGCACCACCTTCGGGCCAGGAGAGTGGTACTTCGATTTCTCGGTGCAGTACACGACGACTGACACGACCACTAGCGAGTTCTGGGCCGACTTCCGCGGCACCAGCAACGAGGGTCCGAACTTCGGTACCGAGGGAATGACGGTCGAGGAGAACCGCTTCCGGCTCTTCAGCGAAGTGGCCACGCTGAGCGGGATAACCAGCGTTCCGGCGTGGACAGACTCGCCGCCGTGGGTGTCCGTGTCATGGCAGGGCGATGGAACCGGCGGCATGCCGCTTTCTCAGGGTGAAATCTGGATCGTATACACCCGAGAAGGTCACTACGCGGCCATGGAGATCACAGATGTCGGCGCGGACTACTTCAAGTTCGACTACATGTACCAACCCGACGGCACGACCAACTTCGAAGCCGGCCCGCCCCCAGGTCCGGGGCCCGGCATCTACGAGTCAATGATAGCCATCGCGTCTGATGGCGACAGCCTCGATCTCTACGGTCGCTCGGTGGCGATAGACGGCGATATCGCCGTCGTCGGTGCGCCGCGCGACGACGTGGCCGGCGCCGTCGACCAGGGCACGGCCTACATCCTGCAGCGCGATGAGACGGACTGGGACAAGTGGAACGAAGTGAAGAAGCTGACCGTGAACACCGGTCAGGGCGGCGGCGAGTTGTTCGGTCGCTCGGTCGCCATCTCGGGCGACCTGGTCGTGATCGGCGCACCTGGCGCGATGGTCGGCGCGACCGAATGGCAGGGCGCGGCATATGTCTACAACCGCCATGCGGGCGGCCAAGATATGTGGGATCAGATCGGTGTGCTCTCGGCCACAGACGGCGCCATGAACGATGGTTTCGGAAGAGCCGTGGCGATCTGGGACAGCGTCGTAGTCGTTGGCGCGGAGTTTGCCGACGACGCTATGGGAAATCCCGAGGCTGGCGCGGCGTACGTCTTCGCGCGGAATTGGGGCGGAACGGAGGTCTGGGGCCAAGCGCAGAAGCTGGTCGCGGCAGAGAGTGGGATCGAACACCACTTCGGCACCTCCGTGGACATCGACGGGTATCTTGCCGTCGTTGGCGCCGATCAGAAGACGACGGCCGGCGGGCTGCCGGGCGCGGCATACCTGTTCGGCATGTCCATTGATGGCGTGGACAGTTGGGGCCAGATGCACCAGTTTGCGGCCACGGACATGGACGCGGACATCGCGTTCGGCGCATCCGTCGCGCTTGAGGGCGACGTCGTCGCTGTCGGTGCGCCACACGCCAACGATGGCCCGACAGCCGACGTAGGTGCGGTCTACGTCTACGACCGCAACTGGGACGGCCCGGATGCGTGGGGATCGATGGCGAAGCTGGTCGGCATGGAGCCGATGCCCGGCAGCCTCATCGGTGGTTCGATCGCGCTCGACGGGGATCTGCTGGTCGTTGGCGCCAACCAGGCCAACACGGGGGAAATCCCCGGTCCGGGCAAGGTATGTGTCTATGCCCGCCACGCCGACGGACCGGAGTCGTGGGGTCAGATAGCGATGCTCACGGCCTCCGACGGCGCTCCGGGCGACCACTTCGGTCAGGCTGTCGCCATCTCGAAGTCGACGCTGCTGGTCGGCGCCATGAAGGCCGACGTTGGCACGATGATGCTTCGCGATCAAGGTGCGGCCTACTTCTTCGAGACAGACTTCGGCCCGGGCGACGGTGACGGCGAGTACGCCAAGCTGGTTGCCGGCGAGGGCGCGATGCCCGGAGACGGACTCGGATTCTCCGTCGCGATTGACGGCGACATGGCCGTTGTCGGAGCGCCGGGTGCCGACCGTGGGCTCGCCGAGCAGGGCGCGGCCTATCTCTACGCTCGTGACGGCACGGACCGCTACAAGTGGCATCAGATCAAGATGCTGCTGGCCGGCGATCTGCAAGCGGAAGCTGAGTTCGGGCAGGCTGTGGCCATCTTCGACACGGTCTGCATCGTGACCGCTCGCGGCGAGGACATCGACGGCAACGTCAGCCAGGGCGCGGCCTACGTGTTCTGCATGAACGCCGGCGGCCCCGACAACTGGGGTCAGGTGGCCAAGTTGACCGTCACGGACAACCAGCAGCCGCACTTCGGCTCGTCGGTGGCGCTTGAGGGCCAAACGGTCGTGATCGGCGCGTCGTTTGCCGATCCCACTGGACTGACCGACCAGGGCACCGCGTTCGTCTTCGAGCAGCACGCCGGAGGCCCTGACGCGTGGGGTCAGGTCGCCCAGCTCGTCGCCGATGATGGTGCCGAAAGCGCACAGTTCGGCAGCAGCGTCGCCATTGCCGGATCGACGATCGTCGTTGGCGCCCCGGGCGCCCAGGCCTACGCGCCACTGGATAGCATCGGTGCCGCATACACGTTCTCCCGCAACATGGGCGGCGTGGACATGTGGGGCCAGGTGTCCAAACTGACGCCGCAAGGCGGCATGGCTGGCGATGAGTTCGGCAATGCCGTCGATCTGTCCGACAACGCGGCGGCAGTGGGCGCGCCTGGCGCCGATGGAGGCGTGGGCGCTGTATACGTGTTCTCCGAAGGGGTCTCGACCAAGCTCATGCTGCCGGACGAGCCGTCGCTGACATTCGGCGGGTTCGGCGCATCCGTGATCATGCTCGGGGACGTCGTCCTCGCCGGCGCCCCGAGCACAGAGATGGACGGTATGGGCAACGCCGGCGTCATAGGCGCCTGGATGGTTGACTCGACCACAGGCGCCTGGCAGTTCATCGGTGGAGCCGGTGCGTCCGACGCAGGTCAGGACTGGTACTTCGGCCTCGCCGTAGGCTTCTCGGGTACCGACGTGATCGTCGGCGCTCCGGGTGCCGATGGCTTCACCGGGGCCGCCTACCTGTACGACACCGAGGGCGGCGGCGACGGTCCGGGTGGATACGAACTGAGCCTGCCGGACATGCAGGCGGCCGCTGGCGAGTGGATCCACTTCACCGTCAACGCGGCGGGTGGGGATATCCAGTCGGCTAACCTCGCCATCCTGATCGAGGGTGGACTCATCGATCCGATGTCGATCTCGTTCGTCGATCACGTTTTCGCCGGAACCATGAACGGCATGGCTCAGGTGAATGTGGTCGGCGGCATGGAAGGCGACACGATCTTCGTCGCGATGGCATCCGACGAGATGCGGTTCCTCGATCACCAGCCCCTCGTCACGCTTGAGATGCAGATAAAGCCGGACGTGATGGACGGTGTGCGGTGGCTCGGATGGGCCGGCGAACACACATGGGTCAACGAGTCGACAGACCTCATGCTGAACGACGGCTCGCTCGACGTCATGTCGACGATCTACGGCGACGTTACCGACGACGGCACCGTGTCGGCGTTCGACGCGTCGTACATCCTGCGCTACAACGTGCGGCTCGAGACAATGATTGACGAGCGTGCAGCGGACGTCTCCGACAACGGGTACGTCACCGCGTTCGATGCGGCGCTCATACTTCACCGCGTCGTCGATCCGGGCTTCATGTTCCCGGTGGAGGGTGGCCACATGCCCAAGCTGGCATCGGGCCTCCCGAGGATGCTGTCGGTTGTCCGCGACGGCGCCGGGTGGGCGCTGGTCGTGAACGACCCGGCAGGGATCGTCGCCGGCGAGATCACGCTGGCGATACCTGGCGACTACACCATCGTCGCCGAGGGCGAGTTCCTCGCCTACAAGCAGGATGGATCGAAGCTGCAGGTCGCGTTCGCGCGCACCGACTTCGAGTCGCCGACGCTGTTCCGGCTTGAGTCCGATGGGCCGCTCGGCGAGGCGCCGCGGGCAATCGAGGCCGAGCTGAACGAGGGCATGGTCGCGACGATCATCCGTCCGACAGAGCTTACCCTCGCTCAGAACACGCCGAACCCGTTCAACCCGTCCACGACGATTCGCTTCGCGGTTCCCGAGGCGAGCGACGTGCGGCTCGCGATCTACTCGACCACCGGACAGCTCGTCAGGACGCTGGTAGATGGTCGTGTAGAGGCCGGCTATCACACGATGGTTTGGAGCGGCAACGACGCAACCGGACGCGAGGTGGCGAGCGGCGTCTACATCTATCGTCTCTCCAGCGCTCAAGGAACACTTCTCAAGCGCATGCTACTGGTGAAGTAGAACTCATTCGCCAGAATCTCTTCTCGACCAGGGACGGGGCCTTTCGCCTCGTCCCTGGTTGCGTTTGGGGGCGATGCCGGACGTCACCGCACTGGGGCCCAGGTCTTATATTTGCCTACATTGGTGCATTACCTGAAGTCGAGGAGGTCGCCGCAGCGCCCATCGCAACCACGGGGTGGCCGAAGAGAGGGAGACGTGCCATGCGCTTCCGTCTGTCCGCGATCTGTGCGATCATGGTCGCCACCACCCTGTCGCCCACATCCAAGGCCGAATGGGTCACGGGGATAGGGTGGGGGCAGATCAACCGTCACCTTGAGATAAGCAACCTGTGGGAGCACGTCCGCAACACCCACTACGAGGGGTACAACCGAGCCCTGTCGTGGCCCGGTGCATGGGGTACGTACAGCGACCACGACCAGCGAAGGTCGTACGCGAACTACCGCGGCTATGTGGTCGGCGCGCGCAACGTGCACGACCCGCAGTACCCCGACGTCGTCTGGCCGTACATGGTCGCCCAGCGCGACGGACGGTACGATGGCATCCAGGGGGAGGACTTCCTCGAAGCGCCGCCCAGTCCGACGAAGCTGGAGGACAACCCCACCGTCCAGACCATGTACAAAGGGCGCCTTGTTCGCCGCACGTACCGCCAGGCGCAACCCACCGTCACCGTCGACGGCGTCGAGAGCGTATGGTACGATTACCACACCGCCGAGACGGTCCCGCGTATGACCCCCGAGATTGTTGGCGACGAGGCCGATGCCTCGTACCAGATCGACGTGATCGATCCAACGATCCCCTGTGACCTGATGTTCGAATCGCAGCCGTGGACGCGGATGGGGATCGCATCGGCTCGCACAATCTACGTCTTCGTCGACCGCGACAACGACGACTCGATGTTCTGGCACTGGTCGCTGATCAACAACGGCCTCTGGAGCCGCATAGGCGTCAACAGGGTCGACGGCGCGCCGGGCGGAGTCCACGCCACGATCGAGGACGCGATGTTGAGCCTGGCCGTGCAATGGGATCGCTCGTCGCGCGGGGCGCATGCGACCGGCAGCGCCGGTGAGGCCAACAATGACTCGATATGGCGCTACTACGGCACCGACTACGATGGCGCCCGCACGGAGGACATGCGCATGGTGTGGGTCGTCGACGGCGACCAGGACGTGTCGAAGTTCGACGCCTATTCCAACGGCAGCACGGACGATAGTGGCGACCCAGACCCAGTCACGGGAGAGCTCCTCTCGGCCAAAGCAGGCGGCCTGCTGATCCTACATTGCGACAGTTCGACCACGAACCGGCGGGACGACCCGGCGCAGCCGATGACCGTCGGCTGGACTAACTACCGACAATTGCTGCAGACCGGCCCGGACGGCCATGAGGCGAAGTACAACCAAATGCGGTACGGCTACCAGAAGGGCGGGGGGTACTATGCAGGGTCGCACCAGACGACGCCGGGGCGCGGTACGCATCCGTTCGGCGGGTCGTGGATCAAGGCCAGCAACGACCCGGCGGTATCGAGCCAATATTGGCCTGGCAAGGTGCTGGGCGTCGACATCGAAGTGACGGACGTCGAGCAGCAGATGGCTTTCGGCCCGAAGAGCATCCCGCCAAACGACACGCTGAACCTGGTGTGGGTCTACGGCGTCAACGGCGTCGACATCAACACCTGTCAGACCGAGGGCGCGAAGTGGCTGCGCGGCGATGCCACCGACGAACAGAAGAACGCGCTGGTCGAGAGCGGCGCCGACTCGCTGTTCGCAACGATGCGCCAAGCCAAGGCGGTCTACGAATCGGCTACCTTCCCGGACGGTTTCGGCCAAGAGCGCTACGCATCGGCGCGCACTGAACTCGAAGACGCCTTTCGGGCCGCCATAGACGACGGCATCCTGACACTCTCGCCCCCGGCGCCGGCATCGTTCACCGTCAACTCGGGAGCGGGGCGCGGCGAACTTGAGTGGACGCTCGACGTCTCGACGGGCTCCGACATCGCCGGTTGGCGCGTCTATCGCGCGCATGGAAACTACAAGGGCGATTCGCTGTTCGTACTCGCCGCCGAACTCCCACCCGACTCGCTCTCGTACCACGACTACGACGTGATCGGGCAGGAGCCGTACTACTACTACCTGACGACCTTCGACGCCGAAGGGCACGAGTCGACGATGCACACGCGTACCGCCGAGCCGATGGTCGCGACGAGACCGGTTGCGGCGGGCATGATCGCGGCACCGTTGCGATTCGACTTAGCGCAGAACGCTCCGAACCCGTTCAACCCTCGAACCGTGATCCGCTTCGGCGTGCCGGACGCCGGCAGCGTCCGGCTGGCCGTTTGCGACGTAAACGGCCGGCATGTTCGCATGCTCGTCGATGCTCCGATGCAAGCCGGGCACCGCACGGTTGCCTGGGACGGCCGGGACGCGCTCGAGCGTGAAGTGTCCAGCGGCGTGTATCTGTACCGGTTGACGAGCGACGAGGGTACATTGGTAAGGAAGATGCTCTTGGTGCGCTGACGCGCACCTTGGGAGTCTGCAGTTGCCGCCTGCGGCGAAGCTGCAAACTCCGGGCCCACGGGCGCAGGTCGCTTCGCGTGCGCACGTGGCGAGCTTGGGGAGCGTTCGACGTTGTATATCATGGGAGTCTGCATGGAGGCGTTGCCGCCGCTGAGATGATGACACGCCCGTGTCTCGTTTGGTGGCCACGGCGCACGAGAAGAGGAGTACACACAATGTCTGGAACAAGCCACCTACACCGATCCGTGTTCGGCTTGGCCGTCGTTCTGTTGGCTTCATCTGCTACGGCCCAGACAACCGTCTCAGGCACGATCAACGCCACCACCTGGACGAAGGCAAGCTCTCCGTACCGAGTGATAGGCCCGATCAGCGTACCATCGGGCAACACGCTCACCGTCGAGCCGGGAGTCGACGTGCTGTTCGACGCGAACGTGAAGTTCGTCGTGCAAGGCAGCTTGCACGCTGTGGGCACGAAAGCTGACTCGATTCGTTTCACCAGAGGATCTGCGGCTGAGTGGCGCGGCCTCCGAATCAGCGGCGGCGACTCCAGCACACTGGCCTATATCCGCGTGAGCGATGGGCACGCCGTGGATACGCCGGGCACGCTCGACAAGTATGGCGGCGGGCTGGCGGCGGAAGGAGCGGGCACTAGAGTGTCGCTCAGTTCGTCGGTTATCAGCGGCAATGCGGCCTACCACAGCGGCGGGATCTCCATCGCGGGGGGCGCCGATCTGTACATGAGGAGTACCATCGTAACCAACAACTTCGCCAGTGTGGACGCGGGCGCCGTGTTCATCTCAGAGAGCGAAGGCTCCCGGCTGAATGACTGCCTGATTGTCGACAACACCGCAGGTTCCGCAGGCGCCAGCCTGACGGTCAGCGATCGGTCGCGCGTGG
>CAZSJP010000017.1:0-17850 GCA_964606675.1 uncultured bacterium | reverse complement strand
CACGACAACATCGAGCAGTTCGACGCGATCGTGCCATACGTTCCGTATCCGGAGAGAGGCGGCCGGATATTCGACCACGAGATTCTGGCCGTCGTGCTGCAGGAGATGCTCATTCGGCACAACGTGAAGCTATTGCTGCACACCAGGTTCGTCGATGCCGTGGTCCGGGACGGCCGCGTTACCGAATGCATCGTGTGCGGGCAATCGGGCCCCGAGGCGCTCAGAGCCAAGCAGTTCATCGACTGCACCGGCGAGGGGCAACTCGCCCACCAGGCCGGCTTCGAGAGCGTCAAGGGGCGTCCCGAAGACGGGCTGCAACTGCCCGCGTCGATGATGTACTTCGTGCGCGACATGGGCGAGCCGGTCGAGCCGCAAGTGCCTGAGGGGTGGTTCGAAGCGATCCGCGACGAAGCCGACTTGCCGATGGTCAGCCCGTGGGCGAACGGACCGAGAAGTATGGCTCTCAAGGTGAAGATCCCGATGTTCGACTCGACGGACACCGAGAGCATGACCGCCTCGGAGATTCGCGCCCGGCGCCGCATGATGGAAGTGCTCGACTACCACCAACGAGTCGATGGGAAGCCGTGGCGCCTCGACCATTGCTCGCCCATAATCGGCATCCGCGAGGGTCGGCGGATCGTGGGCGACTACATGCTCAGCGTCGACGACCTTCGGGCGGGCAGGGCGTTCGACGACGGTGTCGCACGAGGGACGTTCTACCTCGACGCCCACAAACCAGACGACGACAAGCGCACGTATCTTCTGAAGCAAGCCGACACGACTGATTTGCGGGCGAGCCTGCGCGTTCCGCCGTATCAGATTCCGCTGCGCTCGTTGATCGCGAAGGACGGCAGGAACGTGATGATGGCCGGCAGGTGCTTCTCGGCGGACCAGTTGGCGTTGTCGTCGGCTAGGGTGGCCACGAGTTGCGCGATGATGGGGCAGGCCGCAGGGATCGCGGCGGCCATGGCCGCCAACGGCGGCAACGACCCGCGCGAACTGGACCCGGCAGACGTGCGGAATGCCGTCATTGAGCGAGGCGCGAACCTGGAGGTGTAGCGGCGGCCCGGAGGCTGTCGGTGGCCGTGCGGTGATTGGGGCGCTCCGGCGGGCGTGGGTATCATGTATCGACGAGGTACGCGCAGCCCAAACACGAACCCACCGGAGGCGACATGCCGCAGAAACACACACCCGATGCCGTCATCGCCACGAGCCTGCACGCGGCAGGATTCGCCGAGGTCGACTCCGACTTCGACTCGATCTCCGTGGCCAGCGACGGGAACGTCTACTACACCCTCGGCACGCACCACATCGACGCGCACGCTCGCGTGTACCGCTACACGCCGGGCGCAGATGCACCCGCGATGTTGTGCGACCTCGGCGAGGTGGTCGGCGAGGCCGGCAAAAAGACGATCCCCCAGGGCAAGTCTCACACACAGTTCCACGAGCACGACGGCAAGTTGTTCTTCGCGACGCACTACGGCTACTACAACCCTGCCAGCGACAAGGAAGAGCCTGCCGACGCCCCTCCCGGGTACGAAAGCTACCCAGGCGGACATTTTCTGTCGTACGACATGGCCGACGGCCGGTTCGACGACCTGGGCAAGGCACCGTCCGGCGAGGGGATCATAACGCTCAACACCGACCCGGTCCGTGGTAGGCTCTACGGCCTCACCTGGCCGAGAGGGCTGTTCATCTACCACGATCTGGAGACGGCTCGAACGGTGGACCTCGGACCGGTATCGCTTGACGGGGAATACGGCGATGGCGAGCGGTACTTCTGCCTCTGCCGCAGCTTCGGTGTCGTCCCCGAGGACGGCTCGGTCTACTTCACGAACGCCGACGGGGCAATCTGGCGCTACGACTACGCCTCGGATCGCATCGAGGCAGCCACGGTCAGCCTGAAGCGCGACGTGTTCGGCACATGGGACGCGCATCAGCCCGGGCATCAAGGGTACAACTGGCGGAAGATTTTGTGGCACCCGAAGCGCAAAGTGTTCTTCGGCGTCCATCCGAGGTCGGCTCATCTGTTCACGTTCGACCCGGCGACGGGCAGTGTCGAGATTCTGGCGCGCATCGCAGCCGACGAGCTACGCGCGAACGGGCGGTTCGAGCCGTTCCGATACGGATACCTGGGCATCGCGTGGGGCACAGACGGCGACACGCTGTATTACCTCACCGGGACCCACGGCCTGGAGGCCGACGACGGCAGAACCGTCAACGAGGTCCTGCATCTGGTCACGTACGACACCCGGAACGGACAATACGCCGACCACGGCGTGCTGCGCCTCGACGATGGCCGCTATCCGACCAGCACACAGACCATCGCCGTGCACCCCGCGGGCAGGATATACACCGTGCCGTGGATCGAAGACCTAAGCAAGGACGACCCATCCGGCGAACTGCTCGACCAGAACATGGACCTCGTGAGTTTCGCCGCCCCGCTCGCGGCATGCTGACACCGGAGGCCGACATGCACGACGACAACGAGCTGAGGGTGGCCGTCGTCACGGGCGGCCATTCTTTCGACGCGATCAGGTTCGAGCGGCTGTTTCGCGGCATCGACGGCATCGACGCGTACGTTCAGTCGCTTGAGAACTGGGCCGACGACGTTATGGGCGTCCGCGACGACTACGACGTGACGGTGTTCTACAACATGCACACCGAAACGCCCACCGTCGACGAGCCGTGGCCGCATCACAAGGTAAGGTCGGCGCTGGAGGATCTCGGTCGCACTGAGCGAGGCATACTGATGCTCCACCACGCGATAGTGGCGTTTCCGGATTGGCCGCATTGGTCCGAGCTGGTCGGCATCCCGAGCCGCAACGCCGACGCGGCGGCGGGCCTGGACCTCACGATCGACGTGGCGGACACAGCACATCCGATCGCCGCCGGGCTGGAGTCGTTCGAGATCGTCGACGAGACGTACGACATGAACGACGCCGGCGACGGCAATCGCGTCCTGCTCACCATCGACCACGCGAAGAGCGCCAAGACGGTTGCGTGGACGAGGCGGCACCGAAACGCGCCGGTGCTCTGCCTGCAGCTCGGGCACGACAACGAGGCATGGTCGAACCCAAACTTCAGGACGATACTCGAACGGGGCATTCGCTGGCTAGCAGCGACGATGAAGATCGCACGATAGGGGAGCATGAACGATGGCTGATCGCCCGAATGTGATAGTGATTGTGTCCGATACGTTCCGGCCCGACCATATCGGCGCCAACGGCCACGGCAAGGCCGAGACGCCGGAGTTGGACGAGTTCCTCGGGCGAGGCCTGACGTTCGACGAAGCCTGCGTGTCGAGTTTTCCGACGATACCGATGCGGACGGATTTCATGACCGGGCGCTTCGGACACACGCGGTACGGGTGGCGCGACCTCGACCCCGAAGCGATCACGATCCCGGGCGTGCTCGGACAGAACGGATACTCGACGCAACTGCTCGGCGACTGTACGCACATGCTTCGGGCGAAGTTCTGGCAGGCGTTCGACAACTTCCACTTCCTGCGCGGCCACGAGGGCGACGTGCCCCTCAGCAGGCACAACGATCCAATCGAGCGCGTGGTAAGCGATCCGAGGAAGACACGCATCGAGACAGGCGCTTCGCGCGACAAGCCGGCGATCTGCGACGTGCACGCGCACACCAACTTCCGCCAGCGCTACGACGACGAAGCCCAATGCGCGCTCCTCAGCGACGTAGCGTGCCGGTGGATCGAGGACAACTACCGCGCCGACCCGTTCCTGCTCTGGCTCGAGTACTTCGACGTGCATGAGCCGTGGTTCCCACCCGACTACCTCGTGCGCAAGTATCAGCCCGACTACGACGGCGAGCCGATGGTTCATCCGAACTACGGCTCGGCCGACGCCTACAGCCCGGACGAACTCAGGAACATGCAGGCGCGATACGCGTCGATGTGCACGCTCTTGAGCAAACACGTCGGCCGCGTTCTGCGCACCGCCGACGATTGCCGCCTGTTCGAGAACACCATCATCGTGTTCCTCTGCGACCATGGGACGTTCCTCGGCGAGCACGGACTGACGGGCAAGTCGTTCATCGACCCGGAGACGTTCGACGTCGCGCCGTTTCATCGCGAGATCACGCGCATCTGCTGGACGATGTCGGTGCCTGAGTCGCTTGGATGCATGAAGACGCAACCCGAAGGCGGCCTGCCGCAGCTCGTCCAGGCGCCGGATCTGATGCCGACCGTGCTCGACCTCTGTGGCATCGAAGCTCCGCCTGAGGCCGAGATCGAGGGTGTGAGCCTCGTGCCGCTGCTGAAGGGCGAATCGACCGAAAGCCCGCGAGATACAGCCGTTACGTCGTGGACGACGAGGACGCAGGAAGCGCCGGCGATGTACTGCCGCCGCCCGTCGATCACGGACGGCGAATGGACGCTGATCGTGAGCGAACCGCCCCATCCGAACCCGCCGCTCTTGTATCGCTCGGCCTCGGACCCAGGCCACGAACACAACGTCGTCGCCAAGCATCGCGACGTGGCGAAACAGCTGCACGGGCAGATGCTGACGTTCATCCGCGAGCACGACGGCACGCCTGAGACGCTGGAGAGGCTCTCGGCCGAGAATGTCGGCCTGGCATAGGCGTGCAAGCGCCGTAGCAGGAGGGGACGAGCATGCCGAGCAGAGATAGCGATCGACCGAACGTGGTAGTGATCCTCGCCGACGATCAGGGCGCGTGGGCGCTTGGCTCGGCGGGGAACGCGGAGATCGATACGCCGAACCTCGACCGCCTGGCACAGACCGGCACGCGCTTCGAGAACTTCTTCTGCGCCTCACCGGTATGCTCGCCGGCTCGAGCCTCGCTGCTGACAGGACGCATACCGTCGCAGCACGGGGTGCTCGATTGGCTCCGGAACGGCAACTCGGCAAAGGACATGAGTTGGGGCGGGGAAGGCAAGCCGATCGAGTATCTGGAAGGCCAAACCGGGTACACCGACATTCTGGCGCGGAACAGGTATTCCTGCGCCATGACGGGCAAGTGGCACATGGGCGATTCCGGTCACCCGCAGAAGGGGATCGGATACTGGCAGGCCCATGCTACCGGCGGTGGGCCGTACTACGACGCGCCGTGGATGCGCGGCCAAGAGGTCTACGACCACCCGGGCTACGTCACGGACGTCATCACGGACTATGCGTTGGACTTCCTCGACGGACAGGCGGCGAGCGACGCACCGTTCTGCCTGAACGTGCACCACACGGCGCCGCACAGCCCGTGGGACAGGGACAACCATCCGACGGAGACGTTCGACCGCTACTTCGACACGTGCCCGTTCGAGTCGGTGCCGCACGTGCCGCCTCACCCGTGGCACTGCAACTCGGCGCCTTTCGCGGAGTACGACGACCTGGAGACCAGGCGGGACATACTCAGTGGCTACTACACCGCCATATCGGAGATGGACCGTACCATCGGGCGGATTCTCGATCGACTCGAGGCCGACGGCCTGCGCGAGAACACGTTGGTGTTCTTCACCAGCGACAACGGCATGAACATGGGCCACCACGGCATCTACGGCAAAGGAAACGGCACATATCCGCCCAACATGTACGACACCGCGGTCAAGGTGCCCGCCATCGTCTCGCGCCCCGGCAATGTTCCCGAGGGAGTTGTCTCGGACGACATGCTGAGCCACTACGACTTCATGCCCACGCTTGCCGACTATCTCGGTATGGATCACCCGGAGGCCGACTCGCTGCCGGGGACGAGCTTCGCGCCGCTTCTGCGTGGCGAGGATCTCGCAGGGCGCGACGACGTAGTGGTTTTCGACGAGTACGGGCCCGTGCGTATGATCCGGACGAAGGAATGGAAATACGTGCATCGCTACGCGTTCGGCCCGCACGAGCTATACGACCTCGCCAACGACCCCGGCGAGGTGCGGAATCTGGTCGCCGACGGTTCGCACACAGCGCAGATCGCAACGCTGAAGGGCCGCCTGGATAGTTGGTTCGTCCGCTACGTCGACCCGGCGATGGACGGGACGCACGAGGCCGTGACCGGCAAAGGGCAGTTGGGCCGCGTCGGCCCCGCTGCCGAAGGCCGAGAGAACTTCACGCAGGACTGGTACTATCACTCTACCGGCGAGAAAGGCCCCGTGCCGGACGGACCATGATGGGACGCGACGGCGGGATCGGGCCGCTCCCGGGCGATTCCCACAACACAGCCAGGACATACGATGCAAGATCGAAGCGAAGCCGATAGCCTTACAGTGGGGGCACGAAACTGGGATCTCGATAGGCTCTACGTCTGCCCGAATCACGACGTGGTGGCAGATGACGGCGCCGTGAAGACGATTCTCTACGAGAACGAGCCGTTCCACGGCGAACCGACTCAGGTGTTCGCGTACCTGGGAATACCGGATTCTGGGGACCGCGAGGTCCCCCAAGCCGGCCACGCAGTGGCATGGTACTAATCCACGGTGGCGGCGGGATGGCGTTTCGCGAGTGGGTAGACATATGGAACGCTCGCGGCTACGCGGCGATCGCCATGGACCTCAGCGGCCGCGACGGCTCAGAGGAGCGGCTTCCGAATGGCGGGCCCGAGCAGAACCACGAAGCCAAGTTCACGCTCGACGACGGTTGGGAGAACATATGGACGTATCACGCCATCGCCGCTGTCGCTCGGGCGCACAGCCTGCTGCGAGCGCAGCCCGGTGTCGACCCCGATCGTATCGGCGCGACGGGCATAAGCTGGGGCGGGTATCTGTCGTGTATCGTGGCGGGCGTCGATAGTCGCTTCGGATGCGTCGTGCCGGTGTACGGCTGTGGATTCCTGCAAGACAACAGCGCGGACGAATGGATGCGGACGTTCGATAGCATGCCCGAGGATGAGCGACGGCGTTGGCACGACCTGTGCGATCCGTCGAGCTACCTCGGCGATGCAACGATGCCGATGATGTTCGTTTCCGGCACGAACGACGGTCCGTACCCGATGGACAGCCTGCAGAAGAGCTACCGGCTCCCGAGCGGCGAGGTCTCGTTGTGTATTCGCCTCGAGATGCCCCACAGCCACCCGGACGGTTGGGCACCCGACGACATCCACATGTACACCGATCACCTGTTCAGAGATGGGCCGGCGATGCCGAAGCTGGGGCCGACGATTGTCTCCGATGGCAGAGCTACGGCACGCGTGACGTCGGAGCGGCCCGTTCGCAACGCGTATCTGCTTACGACTCAGGAACTCGGCGAGTGGGCCGAGCGCAAGTGGCATGCCGCCGGCGCCGAGTTCGACGGATCGACCGTACGGGCGGCGCTGCCCCGCGGGACGACCGTTTGCTACCTCGCAGTCGAGGACGAAGCCGGCGCATACGCGTCGTCCGCTCACGCGCCGTCCGCTCACGCGGACGTTTCGCGTTCGGACTCGTCGGCGTAGTCGACGGCCCCGAACTCGGGGTAACTTCTCGACGCGGAATTCAGACGAGGAACCAGCAACATGACATCCAAAGAGCGCGTGCATGCGGCACTGAAGCGCGAGCCTGTCGACCGTGTGCCCATATTCATGTGGTTTCACCCCGATACGGCCGCACGCATGGCCTCGCTGCTCGAGATTCCGCCGAGCGATCTGTCCGAGGTGATGGGCGACGACGTGCGTCAGGCGTGGGTTGCCAACAACTACGCCATGGAAGGCATCACGCACGAGCACGACGGCGAGGGCCACGTCGATGACTGGGGCATCGAGTGGGTGAAGCAGGGGCCGTTCAATCAGATCGCCCGCTCTCCGCTCAAGGGCGCCGACGCCGACGCGATTCGTGCGTACGAGTACCCCTACGGTAGCGTCGAGCAGCTTCTCCACAACATGGATTCGGCGATGGCTCTGGCGGACGAGTACTTCGTCGGCTGCGACGTTTCGCCGTGTGCGTTCGAGCAGGTCTACCGTCTGTGCGGGATGGAGCAAGCTATCCTCGGTCTGGCCGCGGACCCCGACCTCTCGCGCGCCATGCTCGAAGACGCCGCGGCGTTCGCGGTGAGGCTTGCCGAGGCGGCGTGCGACGAGTTCGCGCTCGATTGGCTCTGGACGGGCGACGACGTTGGTGGGCAGGAGTCGATGATCATGAGCCCGCAGTGCTGGCGCGGGATAATCAGGCCGAACTTGCAGCGCGTATTCGACGTCGGCGTATCGCGCGGCCTGCCGGTTGCGTATCACTCGTGCGGCGCGATCAGGCCGATCGTCCCCGATCTGATCGAGATGGGTATGGACGTGCTGAACCCCGTTCAGTCGACCTGCCCGGGCATGGACCCGGTCGATTTGAAGAAGGAGTTCGGAGAGCATATCACGTTCATGGGCGGCGTGGACACTCAGGAGCTACTGCCCGACGGATCGGCGGACGACGTGCGCCGAGAGACCGAATCGCTGCTCGACGGCATGACCTCAGGTGGCGGGGGCTATATACTGGCCGCTTCGCACACGATTCCGCCGGAGACACCGTTCGAGAACATATTTGCGCTGTACGACTGTGCAGGCGTCAGCCGGGAGCAGATACACGATGCTGCCGCGGACATTCGGAGCCACGCAGTGGAGGCGGACTGAAACGAGGTGCACACGATGAGCCGAGAGACTGAAGCCCCCGACTGGGTGGTGGAGTTGCCCGAAAACGTGGCGGCGTGGGCGCGAACACTCGCCAGCGACGAGCGGCCCGGGCTATGCAGGGCCTGCGTTGATGCCGAGATGCCGTTCGATTTCCCGTCGAGCGGCGTCGTCCTCGGATTTCTGCAGAAGTTCGCCGGATACGTGCCCGACCCGGAGTCGCCCGAGATCGCCGAGACGAAGGCATTCGTGCAGGAATGCCAGGATGCCGAGACGGGGTTCTTCATCGACCCATGCCTCGATCCGCGATTCGAGGACCCCGACGACGCCGAGGCGCTTCGCAGATTCCGAGCCGCCGTCACTAAGTACACCATCGGCCTGCTGCACCATCTTGGCGCCAAGCCGCTGCACCCGTTCGTGGCGACCGGGAAGGGCGGAGTGCCCGATCCGGAAGCGTACGTGAATTTCGTCCGCACTGCCGATTGGAGCAGACCGTGGGGCACCGGCTCGCATGCCGCGGGTCAGACGCGAGAGCTGTTCTTCCTGGCCAACGAAGGGCACGACGAATACCTACCCTACGTCCGCGAAGGCATGGAGTTCATACTCTCGCAGCAGAACCCCGAGACCGGCATGTGGGGTCCGTCGTCGATTCCGCTGAGCGAGCAGATCTCGGGCACGCTGAAGGTGCTCGGAGCCTTCCAGTTCTCGATGGGATTCAGCGCGCCGTACCTCGACCGCCTGGCCGATTCGTGCATACGTCACCATGCGGACCGGAGCTTCTACGAGGCCACCGACGACCAGTGCGTCCCGCGGAACGTGGTGGAGATGTGCGTGGTGTGCATCGAGAACTCCGACTACCGCCGGGAAGAACTCCTCGACACGTTAGCGTCGCTGGCCGAGTATGTGCGAGGCTACCGAACGCCCGACGGTGCGTTCTCCAGCATCCGGTCCGGCATGCCGGCCATCGGATGGTGCGGCGCAACCATATGCGGCCCGCCTGAGGCACCGCGAGGCAACGTCAACGGCACGCAGGCCGCCGTGTGGTGCCTCGGGATGCTGGCGCCGTATCTCGGATGGAACGATCTTCCACTGCCGAGGCCGAGAGGCAAGTGGCGGGAGAACGTTGCGGCGATGAAGTACCGCATCGAAGCCGACGCGAACGGACGAATCGACATTGCTCGGCGGTAGCTCGCCAAGTACGTTTCATTCCCGCGGATTGGCCGCCGTTCCCTACCACCAACAACCGGAATCGGACACCTACATGCAGACTCTGTTGCTCGTATCGCACACGCATTGGGATAGGGAGTGGTACCTGACGTTCGAGCAGTACAGGACTCGGCTGACGAAGACGTTCGACACGATCCTCGACGTGCTCGAAGGGGTGCCGAGGTTCCACTCGTTCGCCTTCGACGGCCAGACGGTGCCCATCGACGATTACCTGGAGGTCCGGCCCGAGGCGCGCGAACGCCTGCGAAAGCAGATTGCGGCGGAGAAGCTCATCGTAGGGCCGCAATACGTTCTGACCGACGGCTATGCCGCGACCGGCGAGACGTGGGTGCGCAACATGGCTCTCGGGGCGGAAACATGCGCCGAGATGGGACATGAGCCGGGGTACGTGTACATCACCGAACCGACGAATCTGCCCGAGCAGTTCCCGCAAATCCTCAACGGCCTCGGGTTCGACTCGGCCATATTCGGACGGGGCCTGGCCCTCGAACATGGAGACGACCCGGACACGGCCAACGACCAGAGCGAGTACTACTGGACCGGGCCGGTCGATTCGCGGCTGCTGGTCGTGCATATGCCTGCCTACTACGAGGAAGACGGCAGTCGGTGCATCCTTCACTATTGCGCCGCCGCCGAGGTGTTCTGGGGTCCTGAGTACGATCCTCTCCGCGAGACCGTTCGCACGGTGACCGCCGACAACACCGACGACGCAATGACCCGTATCGGCATATTGCGTGAATACCTTACGCCACTGGCGACGAGCGACACGCTGCTCTTCATGCACGGGTGCGATCACCTGCCGCCCCAGCCCGACACGCCCGAACTCGTCGACGCGGTCAATGCCAGGCTCAAAGACGCCGGCATGGTTCACGGCACGTTCCCCGCCTACCTGGACGCGATCCGTCGGTCGGGCCGAATCGACGGAGACAGACACCTGGCGCGGAGCGGAGAATCCCGCTCTCGCGGTGGCGCGCTCTCTCGCATATATGTCCGCAGGCTCCACTCCGACGCGGTCGTCTCATTGGAGCGGTGGATGGAGCCGGCCGCGGCGATGAGCCGGGCATCCGGCGGCCCTGGCGACATGGGTCTGATGCGTCAGGCGTGGCGGTACATGCTCCAGAACCTGGCGCACGACACGATCTGGGGCTGCTCGGTCGACGACGTGTACGACGAGGTGAAGGTTCGCTTCGGCAAATGCACGCAAATCGCCGACGAGGTGGCCGGCGAGGCGTTGAAACACGTCGCTTCCGACGTCGACACGACCGCCGCCGGGTCGGTCGCTGGGGCACGTCCGTACGTGGCGTTCCAGACGACCGGATGGGACGCAGACGACGTCGCCGAGATGGAGTTCTGGCTGCCCGCTGACGAGAACCGCAGCGAGCTTTCCGTCGTCGACGACCAAGGCCGTCGATGGCCGACACAGGTGCTCGAATCGAAAGTCGAGATGCGCCGCGTCGACCGTTTCGACCGGACCGCGCTCACCGAGCACGTCCGGGCCGTGCGGGCACTGGTCCGCACGGAAGGGCTGAGTGGCACCGGGTACTCGGCAGTGACGGTGTCCGGTGCCGACGATCCACGCGACACGGACCTCTCGGTTGGCCAGTCGTGGATCGAGAACGAACTGCTGCGTGTCGACGTCGAGCCCGACGGTTCGTTCAGCATGACCGACAAACGCACCGGCCGCGTTACGGAAGGTCTGAACCGCATCGTCGACCAGGGCGATGGCGGGCATGGCTGGCGGTACAATCGGGTCGAGAACGACGATTTCGTGCACGCTTCAGAGTTTCCGGGCCACATCCGCGTCATGGAAGCGGGACCCGTGCGCGCTACGTTGGAGGTCCGGTCGATCATGCAACTGCCGGACGGTCTCTCGGCAGACGGCAAGAGCCGCCTCAGGCGCGTCACGGCGTGCGAGCTGACGGTTACGATCTCGTTGGTAGCAGGCATCCCGCGCGTCGAGGTCGGGACGGCCCTGGACAACCGGGTCCTGAACCACAGGCTGCGGGCTGTCGTGCCGACGGGAGTCGTGTCGGACTCCCACAGCGCCGACGGAGCGTTCGCAGTGCACGAGCGCAGCACGCGCTTCACGGACATGACGCCCGTCAAGCAGATGAGCGGGATCGGGTATCACCCATCCACGCCGGAGGAAACGTGCATGATGCACACGTTCGTCGACGTATCCGACGGCGAACGAGGCGTGGCCGTGCTGACCAAGGGCGTGCCGCAGTACGAGGTCCAGCGCGATACGAACGGATCGGCGGCGTTCGCGCTCACGCTGATGCGCGCGGCGGTCGGGCACACACGTTTCCACGACCCCGACCTGACCCACGGCGGGCAGTGCCTCGGCGAGCAGGCCGCGGAGTACGCCATCGTGCCCCATGCCGGTGGTTGGCTTGAGGGCGGCGTGCACGTCGAGGCCGCGAGGTACGTCTCGCCGCCCCGATTCGTGCCGACGTCGGTGCATGGCGGCGGCCTGGGTTCGTCCGGAGCGTGGATGTCTGCCCTGCCGAACGAGATCGCTCTCTCGGCCATGAAGCCCGCGCAAGATGGGAACGGAACGATAGTGCGCATGGTGAACCTCGCGCGGGAGGGCTGCAACGCCGTGATCGAGTTCTCAGGGAAGCCCGTCTCGGTCAGTCGATGCGACCTTCGTGAGCGAGCGACCGGGCGGCTGGTCGTGTCCGATTCGGGCGGCGTGTCGGTGGAGTTCGCGCCGATGGAGATCGTGACGCTTCGGCTGGAGTGGTGAGGTGCTATGCGATGCCCGCTGTGCCTCGACGATGGGGTGTCGGAGTTCCACGAGAGAGTCGACAAACGGTACGGCGTGCAGACCTACCGCAAGTGCGGCGTATGCAGCCTGATATCCCTCGCGCCGGAATGTCATCTAGCTCCCGATGACGAGAAAGCGCGGTACGACCTCCATCGCAACGACCCCGGCGACGAGGGCTATGTCCGTTTCCTGAGCGCGCTCGCGGTGCCGCTGTCGAAGCGGCTCGAACCAGCGTCGCACGGGCTGGACTTCGGCTGCGGCCCGGGTCCCGCTATGGATGCGATCCTCGGTTCGTCGGGGCATACGGTGGCGCTATTCGACCCCTACTACCGCCCCGACCGTGGTCTGCTCGATGAGACGTACGACTTCGTTACGTGCACCGAGGTGCTCGAGCATCTGCGGGACCCGCGCGCCGAACTGGAGCGAATCGACGGCATGCTTCGGTCGGGCGGCCTGTTCGGAGCGATGACGACGCTGATCGAGCGCGACGAGGATTTCCCCGACTGGTGGTACCGGAAAGACCCGACGCACATATGCTTCTATCGACGGGCGACGTTCGAGTGGATCGCCGGTTGGCTCGGGTGGCGGATCGTCATGCACGAGGGCAACGTAGTCATATTCGCGGCGCGCTAGGCCATAAGTTCGGAGAGGGTATCGACATGTCTCAAGCGGCGATCGACCGGTTCGGAGAGGCCTTTGCGGGCAAGGCGGCGTCGCACGTCGTCACTGCGCCGGGGCGCGTGAATCTCATCGGCGAGCACACCGACTACAACGGCTATCCGGTGCTGCCCATGGCGCTGACGAGAGCGATTCGCGTCGCGTTGGCACCGAGGGACGACGGCCGCGTGGTCGCCCGGTCGTGCGCCGAGGGCTACGCGGAGTGCTCGTTCGAGATATCGCGCGAGATTCCGCACTCGCCGCCCGGCGATTGGGGCAACTACGTCAAAGCCGCCGTTCAGGGCCTGGCGGGGCACTTCGGCGATGCGGCGAAGCTGAAGGGCTTCGACGCGCTGTTCGACGGCGATGTCCCTGAAGGCGCGGGGCTCTCGTCATCATCGGCACTGGTGGTCGCTTCCGCGCTTGCGTTGCTGGCAGCCGGCGAGGTCTCGATGCCCGGCGACGAGCTGGCGGAACTGATGTCGTCGGCGGAGCGCTACGTAGGCACGGCCGGCGGTGGGATGGACCAGGCGGTATGCTTGCAGGCCGTCAGAGGTTGCGCGCTGAAGATCGACTTCTTCCCGCTGAGGACCGATCCTGTGCCCATGCCGGACGGCGTCGCGGTGGTGATCGCCAACAGCCTGCAAAGGGCAGAGAAGAGCGGCGCGGCGCGGCTCATGTACAACCGTCGGCCCATCGAGTGCCTGCTTGCGACCAAGATGATCGCTGCGGACCTCCTGGCAAGAACCAGCATCAACCTGTCCGACTCCGTGCTCCTGGCCGGCGTTGTCGATGGTTGGTCGGATATCGACCTCAATATCCGCGCCAAGGGGCTAGTGGAGGACACCCTGACGTGCTCCTCCTATTCGTCCGCCGACGTCGCCAAAGCCATCGGCACGGACGTCCCGACGCTGGAGCGGGACCTGCTGACGCTTCAGGACGGCACGGTGTTCCCGGAGCCGGAGGAGGGCTTTCTTGTCCGTCAACGCGTCCGGCACGTCTTGAGCGAGGCGATCCGTGTGGGTCGCGCGGCGGAGTGTCTGCGGGGAGGAGACGTGGCGACCGTAGGCAGGCTGATGAACGAGTCTCACGCATCGTGCAGGGACGACTACCAGATCAGCACGCCCGACCTGGATACGCTCGTGGCGACGATGCGCGAGGCGGGTGCCTTGGGCGCGAGGCTGACGGGCGCAGGATTCGGTGGGTGCGCGGTGGCACTCGCCCGGTCGCCGGACGTCGAAGAGTTCATCGCTGCCGTGCGAAGGGGCTACTTCGAGCGCTACCTCGGCCTCAGCGATGCGCCGCCGCCGGAGTTCGGTGGATGGGACGACGTGATCTTCGCGACGACGGCGGGCCCCGGAGCGCGAGTGGTGCGGGTCTGACCGGGACGCAGCGGAATTGTCAGCCGCTCGTCGGGATACCGATTACCGGCATCGGCCCCGCCAGGACATCGTCGTCTGTCTCGCCTGGGTGAAGGTCGAGCCATTGGGGTATCGAGCCGGCGTCGGAGGCATCGCGCCATCGGAAGCTCACCGCCTCGTCGCCCACGTTGCGCCACGTCACGGTCGGTCCCGGACACATGCTCACCAACGTCGCGACCTCAGGCGGCAGACCGTCTGGGTATACCACCAGCGGCTGCTCGGCGGAAAACATGCGAACCGAGCCCAACGCAAGCGGCCCGAGCACGGTGTTGACGTCGCCGTAGCGATCCGCTCGGCCGTGCCCTGACGCGACCGATCCGGCGGTGTGGCCGGAGCAGCCGTGGTTGCGGCCGTCGTCGAGCGCGGCGTTGGCAAGCTCCATCCTCCTGGCCGCCTGGTCCATCGCTCTGACGGCGAATCGTTCGCTGTCAGTGATCTGGTACGCGAGGGCCCACGCGGCGGGAGTCGGCTCCGAGATCTCGCGGATCGATCCCGTGGCGTCGGGGCGACCCCATCTGATCTGATCGGCTCGGCGCCCGATGTGCTCGTTGAATATCAGCTCGTTGCGCCGTTTCTTGTGCTCGTCGCGCACGTCGAGGATCCGGAGGTCGCCGTCGTCGTCGGGCACCTCGCCAAGTTGCGCCATGATTCTGCCGTCGTAACGCCTATCGCCCGTCACCCGACGGTACTTCGCCAGATGCCCCGCGGACGTGGCATTCCTGTGGTCGGCGACGGTGGCGACCAGTGTCGGAATCACGGCATCGAACGCGCGCTTGTAGCGTTCCGGTTCCGAGAGTGCCGCCAAGTCGAGCAGGTAGTCGACCATGCCCGACGACGCCACCAATTCGAGCCTTACCTCCAAGGCCGCCTCCGGCTGAGCCCGCGCCTTCTCGTCGTATGAGTCGTCGCCGCTTGGCCAGAACGCGACGCGCGGCAGCGGCTTCTCGGCCAGAGCGTCGGCCCATTTGTCGCCGTAGCGGAGGCAGAAGTCGAGGTAGCGCCCATTGCCGGTGGCGGCATATGCCGCCATCGCGATCATGGCGAGTCGGATCGAGTCCGGTTCCTCGAAATCGTCCGGCGGCTCGGGACGCACGACCTTCGTGCCGATGTAGAAGCTTCGGAATCGCCGTTCGGCCCAGTCGTACCAGTCCGGGATTCCTTCGGCCCAGTTGCCGACGTGCTCAGCCGCGTCGTCGAGCATGCGCGGCGCGACCGGGTCGGATCGGTCGAGCGTACGGAAGCGCGCCGCGAAGTGCGTGAAGCCTTCAGTGCCGTGGTGCGCTTCGCCTTCGGTCCAGTAGCCGTGGTAGAAGTCTCCATCGGCCCACTCGGCGAACCCGTCGCGCAGCCACGTGAGGAATCCTAGCACGCTCGAATCGTGCGTGAGGAAGTAGTACGCGTCCCATGCGGCCGTGAAGCTGCCTTCGTCGTGGCCGCCGCGGAACGGCTCCGTGCATTGTTCGGCGATCGACGCATCGATCCACGCGCCGAGTTGTTGGCGCAGGTCGAGGTGCGCGGCGGGCCACGTGGGGGTGGATGGGGCTCGGTCGGTATTCGTCACGAAATGGCCTCCAAGTGGTCTTGGTCAGAGTACCGGGCGATCGCTGGCAGCGTGCTCGTCGTCGGCGATGGCATCGGGAACCGACGTCCGCCAGTGCAGGCAGCGTTCAGCAGTGCGGACGACGGGCTAGCCGGCGCCCGCTCGAAGGTACTCCAAGCTTCGCCGTATCCCATCCGGCGACACGCGCTCGGGGTTCATCTCCAGGCACATTCCGCCGTCGTAGCCGATGTCGTCGAGGCCCGCTGCAATCTCGCCGAACTCCACGCACCCGGTGCCGATCTCCACGTGATCCACGTCGCCGTTGACGTCGTGCACGTGAAGGTGGAAAAGCGACCCGCCGAGACGTCGGATAATGCGCCTGATTCCGCCGTATCCTTCGAGCAGGTGCCTGTTCGGGGACAGATACATGTGCCCGACATCGAGGGTCACCCCCACGTTCGGGAGGTACCAGCCGGCCACGGTCTCGAAGCCCGACGCGATCTCCAACGCTATCCGTGTCTGAGCCCGCCGCGCGTCTCTGTCGAGCTTCTGCATGGCATCGTGCCATTCGGAGCGGTGCGCCTCATCGCCCGCAGGCGGCACCTCGGCATGGACGGTGACGATCCCAGCGCCGAGATCGTGCGCCAGATCGAGTACAGGACGCAGTTGCGAGACAGAAGCCGACAGACTGCCGCTCTGCAGTCCGATCGCGAACGGAGCATGGACCTCGGCGAACGCGAACCGGCCGATCCGTTGGCGTAGGCGATCCCGCTCGGAGGCATCGCACGAGGCGGGGTCTATGCCGCACCAGTTGCCCGGATCGCCGGCGCTGGCGTGGAACCCGATGCCGTCGAACCCGGCGTCGAGCACCCACGCCAGTTGCTGGTCGAAATCGAGCAATTCGCCGATGCGCCAGACCATGTTTCCGATGCTTGGAATATTGCCCCCTTGCACGTGGGTTGCGGCCTTTCATGTGTTGGGATGGCACGCACCGACCGGCGGTTCTCCCCTCTCCCACCGGGAAACGTGCCGGGGGTGAGGGTGGGTCGGGCTCGGCCCCCCGGAGTTTGCGCCAGCAGACTCGAACGTCCGCGCCTGTCTCCGGTCGCGTCAGATCACCTCCAGGTAGTCCTTGTCGGGCAGTTCCGGGAACGGCGCCGTCGGCAGCGCCTGATACCAATACGCCACCGACGCGATGTCGTCTTGCTGTGGCAGGTAGCGGCCGTCGCTGCGCCATCCGAGCGACTGGATCGTGACGCGTAAGTCGTCCTCGAATCGTATCGGGTCGGGGATGTGCCAGCGGTACAGGCCGAAGCGCTGCTGCGAGCGGTAAAGCCCGTCGGGCCTGATCACCTGCGGCAGGCCGGCGTACGGCGTCGTGAACTCGCAATAGCCGCCCTTGTCGGCGCCGAGGTCGAAGTTGTACGAGCCGCAGAAGTAGTCCTCGGTGCCGGTGCCGCATATCGTCGGATACTCGTCGCCGTCCATGTAGAACTTGATCTCCCCCTCGCCCCACCAGCCGGTGTTGTTGACGCCCCACGCCATGTACGTGCCGACGTATTGCCCCTTGCCCTCGATGCCGTCGACGATGGTGTAGACGTCTTTGTAGGGCAACGGGTTCGTTCGGCGGAACTGCGCGTGGAAATACGCCGCGTCGTCCGGAACGTCGGTGAGCGCATAGTCGATCTGGTAGTAGA
>CAZSJP010000016.1:9576-18011 GCA_964606675.1 uncultured bacterium | reverse complement strand
CGTCGATGGCGTGGCCATTGTACGGGCCGAAATACCGCTTGCACCACTCGGCCACCAGAGGCTCCACCTCGACTACGGTCACGTGCGACACCCATGGCGCGGCAAGGACCTGCCGTAGCGTCATGCCGGCACCCAGGCCGCCAACCAGGACGCTTGCCCCGTCGCGCTCACCTAGTGCATCGAAGGCGATTCGGGCAAGGTCGGCTTCCGACTCGCGACAGTAGGTCGCCATCACGTATATGCCGTTCATTCGCAGCTCGTAGTGTGGGCCTTCCGGCGTTCTGACCCGCACGAGAGCCACGTCGCCGATGTCTGTGGTCGCCCTCTCCACCACCTCCGTGCCAACCGACGGCTGCCACGTGCCAATCTCTTCTATCGCGTCACTGCGATCCATTTGCTCTCCGTTCCGATGCCTCGCCCGGCGACGTCACGTCCCGCCGAAGCGTGCTGCCGTCTGTGAGGAAATCGGCGCCGCGTTCGGTGAACCATCCAGCCAACGACTCACGCAATGACTCGCACACCTCGCGGTTGCCCGACGCCACGTTCGCCAGAGCGACCGGATCGTTCGCCGTGTCGTAGAGCTTCTCTCTGCCGCCACGGAACTGGTACATGTACTTCCACCGATCCGTGGCGACGAAACAGTGCGCTATATTTTCGTCGAAACGGTACGACCCGCCCATTACCCCATGAACCGTTTCTCTGCCTGGCCGGTTCCGGTCGCGAAGCAGCGGCAACATGCTCTCGCCGGCCATGTCCTCGTCCGGCGCGCATCCAGCGACGTCGCAGAACGTCGCGCACAGGTCCTCCAGGACCACCGGCCTGGGGTCGACACGCCCCGGCTCGTCGGCGGCGGGATCGTAGACGACCATGGGCACCTTCGCCGATTCGTCGTAGTACGACATCTTGCCGATCATGCCGCGCTCGCCCAGTGCCTCGCCATGGTCCGACGTGAAGACTACCATCGTGTCGTCGGACAGGCCCAGGCGCCGAAGCGTGCCGACGAGCCGACCTACCTGAGCGTCGATGAGGGTGATGTTCGCGTAGTAGTAGGCGGCGAACTCTCTCAGCAGACCCTCCTCCAGCCATCCGATATCCTTCGTGGAACGCTGGATATCCGCGAAACACGCGAAGTCCTCGCTATCGGAATCGGGGCTCGGATCGTACGACTCGCGAAACGGGATCGACCCCGGGTCGTACGGGCACGGGTAGTCGACGGGCAATTCGCAGGGAAAGTGCGGCTTGACGAAACTGCAGCATATCATGAACCGTCGATCGGCGTTCCGCTCGATCATCGCGATGGTCTCGTCTCCGGTCCACGTCGTGTCGAAGTGCTCCGTCGGCAGTTCCGACGTCTGTGCGCGGTAGCCCATTCCGAGGTGATCCGGCGAGCGTCTGCCGTGGGCGTAGGTGCCGAGGTGGCCGAAACCGTTTCGGTCGAGGTAGCGCCAGTAGTCGTCCTGGACGAGCAGTTCGGCCGGTAGCACCTCCTCGGATAGGATCAGCTCGTCGAACCCGTGGGGACCCCGGATGGATGGCGTCTCGCCGTTGGCGCGGAAATGCATCTTGCCCACGGCTCCGGTGAAATAGCCTCGTTCACCGAGCGCGTGAGCGAACGTTCTCTCAAGAGGCGCAAGGCTGTCTCCCAGGCCCCACACGCCGGTGTCCCAGCACGTCCGGCCCGTGAGCATTTGCGCTCGCGCGGGCACGCAAAGCGGCGACGTCGAGTAGGCGTTCTCGAACAGGACGCCGCGCGAGGCCAGCCGGTCGATGTTGGGGGTGTCGATTGCGGTGTTGCCGGCCGCGCCCAAACAGTCCCAGCGCATCTCATCGCAAAGGATGAGGAGAACGTTCACCGGCCGGTCCTATCCTGCAGCCCTAGCCCTTCAGCCACTTGTCGAACCATGCCAGCGACTTCCTTCCGCTGAACTCGTGCACTCCGGAGAAACGATCCACGTCGAACCGATCCGGCACACCGGCCGTTTCGTAGCCTGCGCGGACCAGCTTGCATGCCTCCATCGCGTCGTCGACCTCGAAGCAGGTATCGCCCTCGCCGACCTCTGCCAGCAACGGCTTCGGCGCCGCCAGCAGCGCGACGTCGGGGACGTCGCCGTGAACGCGCAATTCCGGCATGTACTGCGCGCCGCAGAAGTTTATGCGTGTCAGGCCGTTGGCGATCGTGCTCATGTAGCAGCCGATGACGCCGACCTTGACTCGCCGATCGAGCGCGGTCATGTACGTCGTCATGGTGCCACCAAACGATACGCCCACGCACCCGATCCGTCGTCCGTCCACTTCGGGTCTGCTGACGAGATAGTCGACGCATCGCATGCCGTCGTTGATCTGCAGCGCCAGGAGCGAATACCCGAAGTAGCCAGCCGCCATGTGGCGCAAATTGCAGCCGTCTCTGCCAGATTCGTCCCATCGCTCTCCATCTCGGCGTTCGCCGAATCCGCGCCAATCGGGCGAGATCGTGACGTAGCCGCGTTCGGCAAGCTGTATCGCCAGTCGGTGCTGGTAGTCCTCGTACGGGTTGCCGTCGGCGTCGCGGTCGTTCTCATCGAGCGTGAGGCCGACCAGCGGGTTCTTCCCTTCGCCATGGCCGTGCGCGCAGAGGATCGCGGGCAGCTTCTTGCCAGGGGCACTCTTCGGCGTCAGCACCCACGCTACAACCGACATTGCCGCTTCGCTGTCGAACACGATCTTCTCGCGAACGTAGCTGCCGCAATCGGCCCGGTCGATCACCTCGGCGTTGAGCGGCACGCGCTCCGGCATCGGTCCGAGCGCCCTCTTGATCGTGCGCCGAAAACCGCTTTGCCACAGTCGGAACTCGTCGGGAGTTTTGGCCTGGCACGACAACTTGGGCTGGGCCTTGAGGCGCTCATCGACCCAATCCTTCATCAGTAGGATGCGATCCGACTGCACGTACGTACCTCTCGATCCGGTGTCCCCGGTTGCGATGCACGGGGCGCCCATGCCGATTGGGGACGCCCCGCGCGGTTGGCAGGCTTGGCTACCGACTCGGCAGCGAGTCCTTGACCGTCTCTCGTTCGCCGGCAAGCTCGTCAGCCGACTTGGCTATCATGCCCTGGGCGTAGTCGCTCAACTCCAGGCCGTCGACAATCTTCCAGTTGCCATCGCCGGCGCTGGTGAGCGGGAAGCCACAGATCAGACCCTTGGGCACGTCGTAGCTTCCGTCTGAGCACACCGCGGCACTGAAACAGTCGCCCTTCGGAGTGGGGCCGAGAAGCGACTTGACGGTTGCGACCGCCGCGTTCGCCGCCGAAGCGGCCGACGACGCGCCCCTGGCTTCGATAATCGCCGCGCCACGCTTCTGGACCGTTTCGAGGAATTCGCCCTCGAGCCAGGTCCGGTCGCCGATCGCTTCCTCGGCCGGCTTGCCACATATCCGGGCGTGCTCGAAGTTCGGGAACTGCGTCGGGCTGTGGTTGCCCCACACAGCGACGTTCGACACGTCGGCAACCTGTGCGCCCGCCTTGGTCGCCAGTTGCGCGGCAGCACGGCGCTGGTCGAGCATCGTCATCGCCATGAAGCGGTCGCTCGGGATGTCCGGGGCGTTGTGCATCGCTATCAGTGCGTTCGTATTGCACGGATTGCCGACGGCCAGTGCCCTGACGTCGTTTGCCGCCCGCATGAGTGCCTTGCCCTGTCCGACGAAGATCTTGCCGTTGTCCTTCAGCAAGTCGCCACGCTCCATGCCCTTGCCGCGCGGCTTCGCGCCGACCAGCAATGCCCAGTTAATGCCGTCAAACGCCTTCTCGGCGTCGTCGGCGGTCTCGATGCCGACAAGCGTCGGATAGGCGCAGTCGACCAGTTCCATCACCACCCCGTCCAACGCCTTCATGGCGGGCGGGATCTCCAGCAGCTGCAAGATGACCGGCTGATCCTCGCCGAACACTTCTCCCGATGCGACGCGGAAAAGTAGGCTGTAGCAGATCTGTCCGGCGGCTCCCGTTACGGCTACGCGTATCGGTTTCATAGCGGCTCCCCTTGGTCGTTGTACGATGGATGTGGAAACCCGATTGGATCGGTCCGAAAAATACGTTCGCGGCGCCCGGTGTTCAAGCCTCGTCCGACACGTCATCGGCCTTCGCTCCTGCCGATTCGCCGACGTGCTCCGTCCAATCGTCGAACCAGTCGGGCCGGTGGAGCGCGTCGTTCAGCACGTGACGGACGATCCCGAGGCCCCAGATGCCCCTCTGAAGGCGCTCGCGTTCGACCCAGAAGCTTTCGGCCGCACGCGTCCGGTCATCGGTCCAGGGGCCATGGCCGCGAGCGGCGTTGTGCGCCTCGAATATTCGCAGTTTGGCCTCAAGCTGGGCGAGTCGCCAGCCCGGGCGGGCGCTGCGAGAGAGTCGGTCGAACTCCGTGCGCGCCTTGCCGGTGTCCCGCGCGAATGCATCTCCCCAGCCGGCGATCCAGTACGCCCAATCTGTCCGGTCGGCCGCAGTTGCGCCGAAGTAGCGTTCCGCGTACTCCTCGAGCGCGCCGTGCGCATCGGCGCACAACCCCGATGACAGGCCGCCCAGAACCGCCTTGTTCACGTCGTCGAACACGCCCTCGGAGTACGCCATGAAGCCTTCGTAGCCGGCGGCGGACAGTTCCTCGAGTGTGGCCTGGAGCCTCGCCGGAGCGACGGTCGGCCCCCATGGCCCGTAGACGTCTCGTGGCTGGGCCTTGTCCGCGTAGCCAATGTGGACGAATGCCTGCCGTCGGCATTCCGCCGGCGGGTCCCATTCGGACTCCGGGAAGGTCTCGCCGTACGGGATGTGGGCCGAGAGCGCGCCGAACATCCCGGGATGGTTCGCATCGGCCCACGCGTTGAACGCGACGTGTTCGGCTTCGGTCCACCACCAGCCAATGAGATCGGCTTCGATGTCGGGGAAGAAATCCGCGGCGCATTCGTGGATTTCGGCAAAGAGCGCGCCGAACGTGACGATCCACGGCGCGCATTTCCCGCAGCCGCAGCCGCCGTAGTCGTACGGGCATGCGGATAGCCGCGTCAGATGAATCCCACCCACACGCAGGTCCTCGAACAACTCCCGATGGTTCCGCAGTATGATCGCGCGCGCCTCGGCCACCGACGGGCAGAGCAACTGACCGAAATGCTTCGTGTCGGATGTATCGGCCAAAAGGTCGGCGCGCAGCTGGTCGAGGAATACGTGATTCGGCGTGAGGACCAAGCCGACAGAGAACCCCAACTCGGCCGCCGACCGGAAATGCGCGATCTTACGCTCCCACAGAGCCTGCGGAAGCAGCGTCTCGCCGCGAGGGTTGTCTCTCGGGTTCTTCAGGTCGGCCGAGTCGAACCAGTCGCTGTACGCGTTGAATCCCCAGTGTTTGGCCTCGGCGAGCACGTCTCGCATCTCGTTAGGCCACATCGACTCGTACGAGTTCCCGAAGTGCGCCGGGCAATACAGCTCGCGTCGGCCAAGAACACTCATGCGCTGACTCCGCGTGGGGATCTGCAAGTGCTCATCTGCGGGGGCTCCGACGCCGGTTTCCGCAGCCGAATACTCACGATTCGGGCTGGCCGAACCACTCTTCGATTCCGCTGAGGAGAGATTCCGACGTGTCGTACGCGCGATGTCCGGTCGGCAGGGACTTCAGGAACGCTCTGCCGAATCTCTCGGTCGCCACTCTCGTGTCCAGGATGACCACCGCCCCACGGTCGCGGCGCGATCTGATCAGGCGCCCAAACCCCTGCCGGAAGCGAATCGCGGCCTCAGGTACCGTCATCCAGAGAAACGGATCCTTCCCGAGCCGTTTCAGCTCCTCGGCCTGGGCTACGACAAGCGGCTCCGTCGGTACCGAGAACGGGAGTTTCACGATCACGAGCATCTCCAGCGCTTCTGCGGGCATGTCGACTCGTTGCCAGAAGCTCTCTGTGCCGAACAGAACGCTGCCGGGCTCTCGCCTGAACGTGTCGGCCAGGTTCGTCCGGGACCCGTCGATGCCCTGACCGAGAAGTAGGATGCCACTGGCGGCCAACTCGTCGTGCACGGCATGGTACGTATCTCGAAGCATGCGGTGCGACGTGAACAGGACGAGCGTTCCTCGCCGGACACGCATGGTCAGGTCGCGAACCAACTCCGTGACGGCCCGCTGGAACGTGCGGCTCTTCGGACTGGGGAGCCATTTCGGCACGGCGGCGAACGCCTGGCTGTCATAGTCGAACGGCGAACCGACGGCCAGCGTTCGTGTCCGTTCGGCGTGCTGATCCGCCAGTCCGCTTCGCGAAAGGAAGTAGTCGAACTTGCCGGCCACCGCCAGCGTGGCGGACGTGAGCACCACCGAACGCAGCGACGGGAAGAACGTCTCCTGCAGACGCTCCGCCACATGAAGCGGCGCCGAATACAGACGGACGTCGTCTTTGGAGCCACTGGCGGGGACTTCGTACCAGTACACCAGCTTCTCGTCGGTAGCCTCGGTCATGTCGACGAGAAGAGAGTCGAGCCCTTCTAGCTCGGGGCGGCGGTTCTCCAGGTCGAGCAGAAGCTCGTCCCTGTTGGCGACCCGGCCCTGCTCCAGTTCTCTCAACCACTCGGTGATGACGCCGACCTCGTTGGCCAGGTGCTGTATTGCGTCACTTGCGCCATTGCGGGCGTCCATGGCTGGCCCGAACGGCAGGTTGTCCGCCATGTAGCGCTGCTTCAACGAGTAGCGCCCGCGCGGCCGCTCGACCAACTCGCCGAGCTTGTCGAAGAACTCCCTCATCGTCGTGCGCAACTCTCGGGCGGCGTCTATCGCCCGCGCGGTCTGCACCTGGAAGCTCTTGACGTCCTCCGCTGCCAGGCTCCCCTTCGGCAGCGCCGAGTTGATGCGGGCAAGCAGGCCGCTCTCTCCGGCCTCGCGGGCATAGAGGCGCCCCAACAGGTCCCTCACGCGCCACCACGAGAGCTCGGCGCCGAGGTACTCGCTGGCGACCTTCTCCAAGTTGTGCGCCTCGTCGACTATGAGGTCTTCGTAGGGCCCGAGGATCGCGTTGTCGGCGAGTAGGTCGCTGAAGAGCAGCGAGTGGTTTATCACGACGACGTGCGCCTGCTGCGTCGCGCGACGTACTCGCATCAGGAAGCAGTCGTTGTAGCACGGACACGCGTTGGGCGAGCACGGTTGCCCTTCGGCCGAGAGTTTGGCCCACAGGCTTCTGCCGGGTCCCTGCTGCCGGAACCCGGAGTTCTCCGATATGTCGCCCGACGCCGTCTCGTCTATCCACGTCGCGATAGGCAATGCCGATTCTCGTTCGCGCTCGGAACTGACCGCCGCGCCCGGCGTTTCCCCGGAGCGCCACCGGTTCAGGCAGACGTAGTTGCTGCGCCCCTTCAGCAGCGATGCCCGGAACTCTACGCCCATGTTCTCTGCAAGCAGCGGCAGGTCCTTGTAGAAGAGCTGCTCTTGCAGCGCCTTCGTGTTCGTCGAGACTACCACCCGTCTCCCGTTCGTCGCCGCCCAAAGGATCGCTGGTACAAGGTATGCGAGAGACTTGCCGGTGCCGGTGCCGGCCTCGCAGACCAGTATCTCGCCATCGCTGAGCGACTGACACACGGCATCGGCCATCTCGATCTGTGAATCGCGAGATTCGAAACCCTCCAGCGCCTCGGACAGAGCGCCGCCGGGACCAAGGAACGCCGTTGTGGCCTCCGAGGCCACTGCCTGCGGTTCGATTGCCGTGTCGAGGCGTTCGTCGTTGCCGACGCCGCTCGATAGCGTGTTCGGCAGCGAGACGAGGTGCTCGGCCTCTATGTCCGGCGGTGCGGCGTCGCCGAGACCGCGTCTGGCCGCTTGCTCTACGATGGCTCGCAACAGGTCGGCAACGGGCGCAAGTGGAGGGAGCGGGTGGCTCGCACCTTCTGCGAGGCCCAGCAGCGCCTGCAACTGGCCGAATGGTTTCGCGGCGAGCATATCCACGAGCACGGAGAGCAGCTCGACGACGGCTGTCGCGTCGTCCTGCGCGCGGTGGGTGCCGCCGAAATCGATGCCGCACGCCGCGGCCAGCGTTTCGAGCTTGTGGTTCCGCGTACGCGGCAGAGCGATGCGGGCAAGCTCCAAGGTATCGTACGTCGCCGTGAACTCAGCCGTCGGGTCTGCGGCACGGAGGAATCCCACGTCGAACGGTGCGTTGTGAGCCACCATCGGCGCACCGGCTACGAACGCGTGGAACTCCGGCAGCACGTCGGATATGGTCGGCTGTCCGGTCAGATCGTGGGCGGATATCCCGGTGAGGCGCTCGATCGTGGACGGGAGAGCCATCTCCGGGTCCACCAGCGAGTGGAACTCATCTTCGACTTGGGACTCCCGTACGCGCAGCGCGGTTATCTCTATGATGCGATTGTCGCGGGGTTCGATCCCCGTTGTCTCCAGATCGAGAGCGACGAAGTTCTCCAGGATCGCCATGCTGCCTCAGTTCGTGACTGGCT
>CAZSJP010000016.1:0-9566 GCA_964606675.1 uncultured bacterium | reverse complement strand
GCGGCGCAAGTCCGACAACACCTTGTGGAAGCTACTGTAGTGCTCGCGCAGTTCCTTGTCGGGCGTCTCGCGCCAGTTGTATTGCAGATTGAAGTACCCGGGCTTAGCGCGCAACCCGATGCGAAGGCTGGCGCCGCTCTCCACGCACAGATAGGCGCTTGCCAGTCGGAACGTCGGGTTCAGATCGATCGCGATCTGTGGATAGAGTTTCTTCACGTGTGCGACCAACGGACGAAATGGCAGTCCCCAGGCCGTATATCCTTTGGGTATCGCGAACGCCGTGACCGAAACGTCGGCATTGGAGAAGCTCGGATGCTCCTCGTCGGTGCCCATCCACAGCACGTGAAACGGGCTGAACCACTCGGCCAGCTTTTCACACGTCTCGAACGCCGCCGGGAGAAGTTCGGGATCGTCCGGAAGGAATACGAGCGTCGCGCCTCCGTGGCCCAGCGCCTCGCCTATGTCGATTGCCATCGGTCGCGTCTTGCGCAGCTTCCACCTGATCCAGAAGTGGCCCACACGATGCAGGAGCTTCATCGCGGGGCCTCCCCCGATGCCGGGTGCGACGCCGTGGGCGATCCGTCGACGACTTTGCCCTCCTCATACGACCCGAGGACGCGAAGCAGCGTGGTAATCTCCCCCATATGCTCCAGCGCCTTACGGCACTTCGCATCTGCCACGTCGCCCGAGAAATCCAGATAGAAGAGGTACTCCCACGGCTGCCCGTGAAGCGGCCTCGACTCGATCTTGAGCAGGTCGATGTCGCGCAGTGCAAACACGGCGAGGCTCTTGAATAGGACTCCCGGCTCGTTGTGCAGAGCGAAAACCACCGTCACCTTGGCTTTCGCGGCGTCCGGTTCCGAGGCGGCATGCGGGCCGCGATGAGGCACGTCCGGCGCGCTCGATCGAGGCTTCACCACCAGGAAACGGGTGAAGTTCTGGTGGTTGCTCTCGATCCCGGACTCCAATATGGGCATGGCGTAGTTCGCGGCAGCCTGCGCGCTGCCGATAGCGGCCGCATCCTTCGCTCCCGACGACATCAGATCGCGGACAGCTCCCGCCGTATCGTACACGGGAACCGCATGTGCGCTCGGCAAGGTGTCGATGAAGTCCTTGCACTGCGCGAGGGCCTGAGGGTGCGACATAACGCTACGGACATCCTCGATCGCAACCCCACTGTTCACGATGAGATGATGCACAATGCGCAGTTTGATCTCGCCGACAATGACGAGGTCGTGGTCGAGAAACAGATCGTAGTTTTCGTGCACGCTGCCGGCCAGCGAGTTCTCGATAGGGATCATCCCGGCTTCGGCGTTGCCGCTCTGGACTTTGTCGAACACCTCTCGGAATGTCTGAGTCGGAGATACGTCGATATCGTAACCGAAGAACTCTCTGCTCGCCAGTTCGCTGTACGCGCCAAGCTCGCCCTGGAATGCGACAGGCCCCATGTAGTCAGACCCCCTGTGGGTTGGCTTCTGGCGCGCCATGCGCCGCAGCCGAGAGCGCTCCGGCTGCCGAATAAGCACTAGAGCTCGCATAGCCCCCGGCCATGCCTAATATAACGACGCACCCGGTGACATTAGAACGGGGTACCCCGTGAGACTGGAACGGGGTCGCCCGTGACATTAGAACGAGTTCGCCCGTGGCACTAGCACGGGGTACCCCGTGGCACCACAACGGGGCGGCGCCTATCGCTCGGTCGGACCTGGTCGTCTTCTGCATCGGACGCACGTCAGCCCTCGTCGGCCGACAGCCGCTCATGGATCCAGTCGGCCAGCGTGGTGGTCGGTGCGCCGAGCAGATCGTTCGCCTCGGTCGGGTCGCCACCTTCGGGCACTCTCGACATGTAGCTCATGAAAGGCACGATTGCCCCGATCTGCGGTCTGCGTGCAAGAAACGCTATCGACCGCAGTACCCAGAGCGGAATCACTTTGACACGGGCTTGCGGCGCGAGTGTCGCGCAGTATCGCTTCAGTGCCTGAATGAGCGTATACTCTTCCGGGCCATGGATGAACAGCTTCGCGCCGATCGTCCTCGGCTCGGAGTACGCGCGGACAGCCATCCTCGCGAAGTCGTCGGCGGACACCCAATGCCACGGATTCCGGAACTTGCCGAAGACCATCGCCCGTTTGCCTCTGATGAAGCCGGGGAGCGTCTCCATGAACCAGGTGGGGCAGAAGACCGTATACGGCAGTCCGGACTCGCGAATCGCGTCTTCGGCATCCAGCTTCGCCCTTGTCATCGGGAACCAGGCGTTCTCCGATAGTGCCGTGCTGCCGGAAACGTATGTGATGCGTTCGACACGGGCATCCGCGGCGGCAGCAACGAGGTTGCCCGTTCCTTCGCGTTCGAGGCGCGGGCTGCCGCCGGGGGACACGCTTATGTGCAGGCCTGCGCAACCGTCGAGGGCCGGCCCCAAGGTGGAGGGATCGAGAACGTCTCCTTCGACTATCTCGAACGGTTGCGGGAACGATTCCCGGGCTTCGTCCGGGCGCCGTGTCAGAATGCGGACCGTGTAGCCTGCGGCGTGCATCGACCGTGCGACCGGTGCGCCGATCGCGCCCGTCCCGCCAGCTACGAGGATGCGTCCGCCGTCCATTAGTTGCCTCCGCTCGGTGATAGCCATGCGGACCGATTGCTCACCCAACTTGCGCGCGGGCGGCCCTGTGCTTCTCGTGGCTGCGTGACTAGTTTAAGTAAACGAATCCGATGGCGTTTCAGTAGGCCCGGTGGCGACGCATCTCCATCGCGGCCAGTATCCGATAGATAGGGCGACAGCGATGCGTTCAGCGCTCTGTAGCTTGCTAATTCCGCTGATGATCTCTTGCCAGGCCGCCGTTGCCCCGCCGGAGTCGATGCCGGAGACCGTTTCGGAGCCGCCCGCCCCCAAGCCCCATCCCGACGCTGTCCGGCACATGCTGGCGGCGAAGCGGGCCGAACGCAGGAAGCATCCTCAGGAAGCTGCCACCGAATGGCTCGGAGCGAACCGGGTCGACCCGAACTCGCCGACGCTGAAACTGGGGCTTGCCCGGGCCATGCTCGAACTCAACGACGACGTGCAGGCAGTCGCCAACGCCGAAGAGAGCATAGAACTGGATTCGACATTTCTGCCGGCGTACAAGTTCCTGGAAGACTACTACCGAGCGAAGGGCGAGAACGACCTCCTCATTCACTACCTGGCACGCGACCTCAGAATCAGCGGCGATCGGCGCGTAGCGCAGCGCCTGTTCGCGTTCTACAACGCCCTCAACCGCACTGGCGACATAGAGCAGACACTGTACCGGCTCGCCGCGCGCGAAGACAGTTCGCCACGCGACGTTCTCGAGTGGGCCCGCCTGGCCGGCGCTAACAAGGCAAACTCGGCGGCCGACTCGCTCTATAGGACGCTGCTTTCCCGGTGGCCGGGGTCCGTGGACGGGGTCTTGAGATACGGCGGTCAACTGGACCGCGATGGGCGCACGAACGAGGCGGAAGCCGTCTACCGCGCGGGGATGGCGGCTCGGCCGGCGTCGAAAGAGATTGCGCAGAAGCTTGTCTGGCTGCTGGTGGGGCTCGAACGATGGACGGCGGCCGATTCAGTCATGGGTGACATAGAGGTAGGCACTGCCAACGACCTGACCGAGAGAAAGGCGTGGCTTTCGGTTCTCATGAAGCGCGGCCAGTCCGATCTGGTCGTCGGCGATCTTGAGCGGTTGCTGGTGCGGTTCCCGAACGATGCAGACTTGCACGTGCTCCTCGGTCAGGCGCGCGTCGACAGAGGCGACTACCAGGGGGCGGCAGCTGCGTTCGAGAGCGCAGTCCAGCGAGACTCTTCCATTCAAGCCCTGACCGGGCTCGTGTTCGCTTATGTTCATTCGGCGGACCTTCCCAGTGCCGCGACTGCCGCGCGCGCCGCGGCGAGGCTCTCCCCCGGGAACGCACCCCGGCTGTCTTTGGCGATGATACTTCGCGAGCAAGGCAAATGGGATGAAGCGGCGACCGTGTTCGAGGAAGTGGTTCGGAGCGACTCGACCAACACCAACGCCCTGTTCGACTGGGCGAGCAGCTTGGAGCGTTCCGAGCGGTTCAGCGAGTCCGAAGCGGCGTTCCGAAGGCTGCTCAGGCAAGATCCCGAGCATGCCGCCGGCCTGAATTACCTCGGGTACATGTTTGCCGATAGAGGCAGCAACCTCGATGAAGCGTACGATTTGATCCGTCGCGCCACCCTCAAGGAACCCCGGAATGGGGCGTTTCTGGACAGTATGGGATGGGTGCTCTACCGCCTCGGGCGCCACGAGGAGGCCCTCAGTTTCCTCCGGAAGGCCGATGAGTACGCGAGCGACGATGCTACGATCCTCGACCACCTCGGCGAGGCCAGTCGCGCCCTCGGCAACGTGCCTGAAGCCCGAGACTACTGGCAGCGTGCGCTTAGGCTCGACCCCGACAACCAGCCCCTGCGCACCAAGCTCGACGCCTTGCCCTCCCCCTAGCGACTCCTCACCGATTCGCGCTCATGGTGCCCATGGTGCGTACACTTTCGTGCGAATGAGTGTACGCTTGTGTACGACCCCATGGGACAATGTCGCAGGAATGCCTGCCGGCCCGCGTGCCAGCACCACGCGGCGCCGGTTGGCACGTTGGTTGCGTGTTTGGTGAGCATGGGGCCTCGTCGCGTTAGACAACAGGAGCCGCTGGCGCACGCCAACTGGAGGAGGTCGGTCATGAATCGAACGCATCGCATCCTACCGTCTCTCGCAGCCGCATTCACGCTCGCGGCGCTCGTCGCCTCGTGCGTGCTGACCGACAAGCCTGCCGATGAGGGTACCACGGACGTCGTCGGCCCCGATCCGAAGCTGGCAGAGGTGGCCGTCGCTCCCGAGCTTGTCTCGGCCAACACGCGGTTCGCGTTCGACATCCACTCGACGCTAGCCGAGAGCGCGCCCGACTCGAATCTGTTCATCTCGCCGGTGAGCATCTCCCTCGCGCTGACGTTGACCTACAACGGCGCCGACGGCACGACCAGGGAGCAGATGGGCGACGTTCTGCATGTTGACGGGGTCGATCTCGACGAGCTGAGTCGGGACAACGCGATCTTGCTCTCGAACCTGATGTACGGCGATGAGGACGTGACGCTGGAGATCGCCAACTCGCTCTGGGCCAAGCAGGGGATCACGTTCTACGACGAGTTCATGGACCGCAACCGCGACTACTACTCGGCCGAGGTCTTTCCCATCACGACCGCCGGTGCCATCAACAACTGGGTGAGCGACAAGACGCACGAGAAGATCGAGAAGGTGGTCGACGAGGTCGACCCGAACATGCTGTTGTTCCTGATCAACGCGATCTACCTCAATGCCACGTGGACGACCGAGTTCGACGAGACGGAGACCGAGGACGAACCGTTCATGTCTCTCGACGGCACGCAGCCGGACGTGCCGCTCATGCGTCAGCATGGAACGTACCGGTACCTCGAAACCGAGGCGTTCCAGGCCGTGAGCCTGCCATACGGCGACGGCCGGTTCGGCATGTACGTATTCCTCCCGGCTTCGAACTCGAGCCTGGCCGAGTTCCAGACCGAGCTGACAGTCGACAACTGGACTCGCTGGATGTCCGAGTTCGGCAACATGCAAGGCACGATCCGGCTGCCCGGGTTCGAACTGAAGTACGAGAAGCAGCTCAAGGACGTTTTGTGCGCCATGGGCATGCCGGTGGCGTTCAATCCTACCAACGCGGACTTCCGCAATATGCTTCCGCTGCCGCAGGGAGCTTACGTCAACGCCTTCATCGACTTCGTGCTACACAAGAGCTACGTGAAGGTTGACGAGGAGGGCACGGAAGCTGCGGCGGTCACCGTGATCGGCATGGCCGGCACCGTCTCGCTCGACCCGAACCGGCCACCCACGTTCTACATGCGCGTCGACCGGCCGTTCTTCTTCGCGATCGTCGACAACGTGTCGGACACCATCCTGTTCATGGGGTCCATCGTCGATCCCTTGGGCAAATAGGGGAGAGTAGTCATGCGCATGCGAATCGTACTGGTCATCTGCGGGATCGCTCTCGCAGCGCTCTGCCTGTCCGGGGGCTGCTCCAGCGACGAGGACCCATCGAACATAGTCGGTGCGGCCGATCCGAAGCTAGCCGGCGACCCGGTCGATCCGCGCCTGGTAGAGGCCAACACCCGGTTCGCGATGAACCTGTTCGGCGAGCTTGCCGGTGCCGACAGCGGCCGAAACGTCTTCATATCCCCCGCCAGCGTCTCGATCGCCCTCACGATGACCTACAACGGCGCCGACGGAGCGACGAAGGCTGCGATGGCCGATGTGCTCGGCCTGTCGGACATGGAGCTAGCAGAAGCCAACGACGCGAACCTGGTGCTGCTCTCGAACCTGGCATATGGCGACGAGAAGGTCCGGCTCGATATCGCCAACTCGCTGTGGGCCAGGCAGGACATTCGCTTCGACGATGGGTTCATGTCGCGGAATCGAGAGTTCTACGGGGCCGAGGTGGCCAGCCTCGATTTCGCCGACCCGGCCTCGCTCGGCACCATCAACGGCTGGGTGGAGGACCACACGAACGGGAAGATCAAGGATATCCTCGACGCGATTCCGGCCGACGCGATCCTGTACCTCATCAACGCGATCTACTTCAAAGGCACGTGGACGTACGAGTTCGACCCGTCGGACACGAGAGACGAGCCGTTCACACTCGCCGACGGCTCGACGAAGTCGGTGCCGATGATGAAGCAGTCGGGGACATTCCGGTACATGGAGCGCGACGGGCTGCAAGCGGTGCGGCTACCGTACGGCGACGAAGGCCGGCTCGCGATGTACGTGTTCTTGCCAGACCATGGCGGCAGCATCGATGGCTTCGCCGGCTCGCTCGACACTGAACGGTGGGAAGGGCTAGTCGACGTCCTCCAGCAGATGGAAGGCGATGTGTCGCTGCCTCGGTTCAAGATGGAGTACAAGAAAGAACTGAAGGATCCGCTGATCGCCCTGGGCATGGGGCCGGCGTTCGGTGGTGGCTTCGGCAACATGTTCCCACCCGACGAGCAGGCGGACGCATTCATCAGCCGCGTCATCCATCAGACGTTCCTGGACGTCAACGAAGAGGGCACCGAAGCGGCGGCGGCAACGGTAGTGGAGATGCGGTACACCTCGGTTCCACAGCGGTTCTCGTTCATCGCCGACCGCCCGTTCTTCCTCGCCATCGTCGACGACGTATCGGGCACCATTCTGTTCATGGGAATCGTGCACGACCCCGGGCCGTGACCCGCGAGAGAGCGGCGGAGACCATGGCCGCGAGTTGCTACCTCGAGCCAACATCCGGTGGCTGCCAGACTCCGTCGAAGTAGACGCGCCGGAACGTCTCCAGGTACTCGTCTTCCCACTGTATGCGCTCGTCGAACAGGCGCATCGACACGTCGAAGTTGAGCTTCGCTCGCATCCCGGTACGATACCGCTCATTCTCCTCGCCCGTGACGAACGCGATGTGGTCGTCGATAGTCTCGGCGCGCACGCCACACCAGTAGAACGCCAGCCACGGCACCATGGGGCCTACGTGATCGATGAGGTCCGCGTCCTGCACGATCTGCGCGGCAAGCGGGTGCTCCGCCGACTTCTTCCGCCGGTTGTGGAGCGTGATCAGCACGCGGATCGACGCCAGTTCCGTCTCGCTGCAGTGCCGGCGCAGGAGTCTGGCCGTGAGGTCCGCTCCCTTCTCGTTGTGCCGAGCCGACCCCTTCCCGATATCGTGAAAGAGGGCGCCGACGTAGAGGGTGTCCCGGTCCGCCAGAGCCAGGGCGATCTTCGCTGTACGTTGTCCGTGGTAGAACAGATGGCCTGGCTCGCGAGTGTGCAGCTCCTGGCGAGTTGCCATCTGCTCGCGGGCCACCGCCTCTATCTCGGAGACAACCAAGATGCCCTCCTATGTGTCTGTCTCGCCACGAGCGCCCGTCCGTCCGACCGAACATGCCGCCGGCTCGCCATGGCCTATCGGTTCCCGCCGCCGTGAGGGGCGGTCTGGTCGCGGTACATCTGTCGTAATAGTATCCACGGATCGAGCATAATTGTCTCACCGTAGTCGTGCACCTTGAAGACGAAGTGACTGTGATCCACCGAGCCTGACAGGACGCCCGCGCCCCACGCGATCTGCTGCCCCTTGCCTATCGGGCGGCGTTCGGGCACTGTCAACTCGGTCATGTGGTGAGCCTGGAGGATCCACTCGGAGCCGTCTGGCCACCGGTGAATGCCCCGCCAGCGGTTGTTGTTGTGCCCCATCGCGATGCTGTTGAAGTAGAAGTGGTCGTCGATGTCGAGAGGAGCCCGAAGCGGGGTGCCGGCGGGGTGGTTGACGTCCAGCCCACCATGGGCCGATGCACCGTTGTAGGCTCCCAACCAGCAATCCTCGCCTCGGTAGCAGTCCTCGATCCTCAGGCCGCCGTCGGGGAGAGGGCACCACGGGTGGATCGGTTCGGGGCATATCCCCAGCGTGGCGTCCTGGAGCGCGAACCGCGCGTCTTTGCGCGGTCGACACGCTCCGTGCTCCTCGGACAGGAACATGAAGATGTCATCCACCGCGTCGAACCATATGCGCACGCCTTCGATCACGCTTGGCTCGTAGAAGCTGCGCTGCGTGGCGACCTCCCGGGCCAGGGGGTAATCCGTACCGTTGACTCGGAGTACGCACGTGAAGGCGTAGTTCGTCCGCGCGTCGTGTTCCTCGACCATGAGCGTGTCGAGCGTAGTGTTGAGCACGCGAGCGTTCGTCGAGACCAACTCGATCCGCACGGTCGTTCCGGATGCAAGCACGAACTCCTCGACCTCGCCATGGTTCATCTCGACGGCGGTGAGGGTGGGCTTTGCTTCGCGCCTCATTCGGCTCTCCGTGTGGGTCGATGGCTCGCGTTGCCTCTGGGGCCGCAAGCGCGACGCAGGGCGATGGCGACCGCCGGCCCGCTCGCCGGGGCTTACGATAGGCAGGTTGGGGCAGTGGGGCAAGCGACAGCGCGCGATCCGGGTCTCAACATATTCCCGCCGCGCCCCCGCTCGGAGCACACAAGCGCGCGGCAAAATTGACATGCGCGTCGTCGGGTCGTATCATGGACTTGTCGAGGCCGCAGGCAAGCGCGTGCGGTCCGCGGTGGATACTACGGACCGATCTCGGCACGTCCACGTTGCAGCCCGGTACGCTTTGTGCGACCATGCCGGTCCAGGGTTCGGTGCGCCTCGCTGCGCCAATGAATGGGCGGTCAATCGCCGACGCAAAGACGAATAAGGAGAGGTCCCATGGCAGCCAACCAGACGCTCGAAGGAGAGGTTTTCTACCCGTCCGAGGAAGTGGTCGCTCAGGCGCGCCTCAAGGATTGGGATGGGCTGGCCCAAAGCGCGTCCGAGGATTTCGAGGCGTTCTGGGCGGCCGAGGCCGAGGAGTTGGAGTGGTACCGCAAGTGGGATAAGGTCCTCGACGACAGCAACCCGCCGTTCTACAAGTGGTTCGTCGGAGCGAAGACAAACATCGTCCACAACGCGCTTGATCGGCACGTAAAATCGGCCCGCAAAAACAAGTTGGCGTTCATCTGGGTTGGC
>CAZSJP010000015.1:0-19012 GCA_964606675.1 uncultured bacterium | reverse complement strand
TGTACGTCATACGCATTGTCACCGAACATGGCACGCTCGCCAGCCGAGTCGTGCTGCTTCGCTAGGAGATACAGATGTTGCGGACGCTTCTGATAGGACTGGTACTGTGCGGGTCGGCCGGGGCTGTAACTCCGAGCACGATCTGGGTCGACTACTACAGCGGATCGAGCATGTGGTTCTTCGGCGAGGAATTGCCGGCGGGCACCGTGATAACAGTGTACGATCCCGACAGCGTTGAGTGCGGCCGTCAGGTCGCCGACAGCACTGGGCGCTATCCCTACCTGCACGTGTACGGCGACGATCCACTGACGAAATACGATCCAATCGACCGGCCCAACAGAGAGGACTGGGATGAGGGAGCGATTGACGGCGATACCCTGACGTTCTACGCCGACGGCGTGCCCTGCCTGGCGATCCCCGCCGCAGTATGGCAGGCGGCGGACATACGGGGTCAGAATCGCGCCGATCTGTTCCCGGCCACCGGACAGTTCCTTGCCGGCGAGGTCACCTACGGCCAACACCACGTGCCGATGTCGGGTGTCTCGCTGGTGCTGCATGGCCCGGAGGACGTTCCGCTGACGACCAGCATCTCGGGGCGCTTCATTTACCAGCTCGTACCGTGGGCATACACGTTGGACATTTTGGAGCCGCCGCTGGAGACGCTCTCCTCCGTTGTCACTGCGTACGATGCGTCGCTGATTCTCCGATCGGTCGTCGGGCAGATAGGGCTGCCGTCGTCGGTCGAGGTGGCCGATGTCTCGGGCGACGGGACCGTTGCCGCGCTGGATGCCTCGCTCGTGCTCCGGTACGTTGTCGGGCTTGCCGACGCTTTCCCGCGCGGTGGCCCGTTCCTGTACGATCACTCGTCGGTGGCGTTCACGTACGTCGAGGGCGAGGCTCAGTCGGCGGAGTTCTGGGTGCAGGCGTTGGGTGACGTCTCGGCTAACTGGCCCGATGGCTTGGCGAAGCCGGCCGCGCGTGCGGCATGTGGCGAAGCCGGTCTGGCCTGCCTGGCAACCGACGACGGTAGGTTCACGTACTCGATGGACGTGCCGGCGCCGGTGTGGTCGATGGAAGGGCGCGTGACGCTCAACGGTGCCGCGGCGGAGTTGGTGTTGCCGGAGGGCTGGATCGGCGAGTCGATGCGAGTCGGCGACGTGCTTAGGTTCGCCGCCGCCGGAGATACGCCGCTCGAAGGTCCGCAGGATATTCTGCTGACGACGGGTCGCGTGGACGTCCGTGGCATGCTGAACGAGGCGATACCGTTGGTGCACGAGCGCGACCTGGCTGCCGAAGACCGCGCGGCGCCCGTTCTGCCGTTGGTATCGGCGTCGCCGAACCCGTTCAATTCCGAGGTGCTGCTGAGGTTGGCCGTGCCCGGCTCCGGGCCGGTATCGCTTGCGGTGTACAGCATCGGCGGGCAGCTTGTGCGTACGCTGGTTGACGACTCGCACGCTCCGACGCAGGTTGCATGGGACGGCAAGGACTATAGCGGCATGGACGTTGCCAGCGGAGTGTACATCTATCGGATGATCACGCCGACGACCAGCGTTACTGGAAGGATCACGCTGCTCAGGTAAGCTGTTGGTGGGGTGCTTCGAGCTTTGGTGCCGGGCCGGGGGGAGATCCGGTCCAGCCGCGCCCGGGCAGGCGCCTATCCATGTGCCGTCGACGGGGAGCGACGTCGCCTACGAGCCGTTCTTTGTGTGCCGGCATATCAGCACGGTGCGGTCGTCGTTGTTGCGTTCCCAGTCGTCCAAGATCCTCTCCGCCCACTGGTCGAGGTCGCGTCTCTGAGATTCGTTGTACTGCGACACATCCATCCGGTCCGAGACCCCATCCGTGAACATGACCGCGTAGTCGCCCTCCTCGAACTCGACTGTCGACGGCATGAGATTGCGGAATCCGCCCCCGACGATGCCCGTGTCGCTGCTCATCTGGAACGACTTCCTCTGTTTGGCCTTTATCACCCGAATGCGAGTGTTGTTTATCCCCGCGAACGTGAGTTCGTTCTTCTCCGAATCGACCAGACCGATGCCCAGCGCGACACCACGCGTGTGCGAGATGGCTCTGTTGCAGTTGGTGAACAACTCTTTTAGCGGAAGATCGAGATTCGCGAGAACGAACTCCTCCGCGGCGATGGCGGCGACCTCGGCATTCTTGCCATGACCAAGCCCATCGATCATGTAGAGAACGTACTTGCCGTCCACCGTCGTGTGTCCGCAGGTGTCGCCGCAGTGAGGGTCGTTCATGAAGGATCTTTTTGCCATTGCTACTTGCATACTTAGTCTCCGAACCTGCAGCGACGTGAAAGGCAGATACCATCACCGCGAAGAGGGGGCGCAATCCGGGCGCGGGCAGGCGGGCGCTCCAGTTATCCCCGCACCCGACGTGCGCCACCGGCGAGCGGCCCGACGCTCAGTATAAGCTACCGTCGAACCGTTCCGAGGGTCAAGACGAGCGAAGCGTTTGGTCGGGCGTTTGTCGTCGCGAATGGCTCGTGGCGCCCAGGTTCACGTCGTCTGCCACTTGGTTGCCACTATGCGGGTGCCTTTTCCGGCGGTAGTGGCTATCTCCAGGTCGTCCATGAAACGCTGCACCGTCGGCAGGCCGCCACCCAAGCTGCCCGCCGTGCTGAAGCCGTCTTCCATCGCGTCGGTTATGTTGACGATGCCCGGCCCCGTGTCTTTCGTGGTCACCATGACGCCCACGCCGCCTTCGCGACGCACAGCCTCGATCCTGAGCGAGCCGCCGTTGGTAGCGTGCACCACGAGGTTCGCCGCCAGTTCGGAAACGCAGGTGGCCAGCTCGAAAGGGGCGAGTCTCAGAAGGCCGGCTGCTTCGGCGAAGCGCTTCGCCTTCTGCCGCGCGACGAGGATGTGATGCTGCGAATTGACCGACATGGTCTCCGGTGGCCGAAGTCCATCGTCGTGTATGATGTCGCTAACCATTGTCGTAGGTCTCCGTTTCCGGGCGCCGTCCGTTAGCGTCGGCCGCATCGCCGCCGTTGGCGATACCGGGGCCGTCTCGCGGTTGTGAAAGGCACTGCTTCAGGCCGGACGAACTGTCCCGCGCGATATACTGTGCAATTCTCATGCTAGCGGGGCAAAACGAAGCGCGGAAACGCCTTCTAGCGGCCGTCGCGCCGATGTACGCGGGGGCCGATGCCATCGCCGTCGTGCAGCCTACCGCCGTGCCCGTGGGGTACCGGGTAGCCAGTCGCCGTGCGGGCCGGACATGGAGCCGGGACATGCCGGATTCATAACCGGATCCCATCGGCGCGATAGATGATCGACCGCCCCGCCCTACGCGTCGCCCGATGGCGCACGAATGGAGCAGCAGCCGCGCTGTTTTCGTGCAGCGGGTGGCGCCCTCGACGGCCCGGCGGGGTCGACCCGGTTTCATGCGGCTCCGAGCGGCCGTATTATCGGAACGCATCGAGCTGCCCGCGTCGACGCGGGCAACCCGCTCCTGCGCGGGCACCCACGCACGCGCACCGATCAATGGAGGTGGTATGCAGCCACTGCTCAGGCTGCTCAGGCTCTTCCTCTGACCGACGGGCCGCCGTTCGTCTTCTTCTGAAGGGGGAGGTTGACAAGCCAGCGAATGGGCACTTAGTTTGTTAAGGAGGCTGCTGCGCCTGTCGTTTTTGTGCAACGTAGGCGCGCGGCGAAAAGGGGTTAGGTCCCATGCGATACGTGATACAACTAGCCGTCCTGGCCGCCGCTGCACTAGTGTTTGCACGGCCCGCACAGTCCGAGACGTTCGTTTCCGGCGAGATCGCCACGACCACGTGGACCAAGGCCAACAGCCCGTACCACCTGACCGACACGCTACGAGTGCCGGCAGGCGAGACACTAACCATCGAGGCCGGCGTGGAGGTGGTATGCGACTCGGCAGCCATCGTGCTCGTCGAAGGCCGCGTACTGGCACTGGGGACCGAGGCCGACACCGTGCGATTCCACTCGCCACCTCGGCAGGAGTGGCGTGGGATCAGGATCGTCGGAGCGGACAGCAGCGTTTTCGAGCACGTGTTGATCTCGAACGGCGGACTTGGTGGCGGAGGAGCGCTCTCGGCTCGCGGCATGGGGGTGACCTTGCGGCTCAACAACTGCGTGGTCCAATCGGCATACGCAGGGCCGGGCCCCGCCATTCAGCCAGCCGGTGGCGGCATCGTTCTGGAAGACTCGGCGGTGGGGACATTCCACGGCTGCACCATCCGGTGGAATGCGTCTGCGGGTGTTGGTGGCGGACTTGCAGTCCTGGGAAGCGCAAGCGCCACGATCGAATCGAGCACGTTCAGCCACAACATGGCATACGGCAGCGACCAATTCGCGTATCTAGATGCGAACGTGGGTGGAGGGGGCACATTCGTTGGGTCGAGCGCGCACTTGACTGCACGGGAATGCGAGTTCGTTGAGAATCGCGCCGATTTCGGGACGGGCGGGGCCATCTTCGTCGCGGACGGTGGGAATGCTGTGCTGGAGGACTGCGTCCTCTCCGAGAACCTGACCACATACTGGGGCGGCGGCGGCGGCATTGCAGTGACCGACGCGTTTCTGCGGCTGACGCGATCCATTGTCGTCGGCAACAGCGCGGGCATGGATATCGGCGATGCGATTGCGGGTGAGCTTGGTGGCGGCGCCGCGTACCTGCGCGGGAACGCCGCTCTCGAGCTTGTCCACTGCACTGTCGCGGGGAACAGTGCGCATGCCGCGTGGCCGGCTAACATCGTGGCAGAGGACAGTAGCGACCTGAGCATCGTCAACAGTATCATAGTTGGCAACGGCCAACCGTGGTCCGCTGCGATCGCGCTCAACGGCATCTACGACTGGCACAACGATCCCGTCATCTCAGTTCGGTACTCCGTCGTCTTCGGGGACACCGTGTGGTCCGGGCCAGGGAATCTCGACGCCGACCCCCTTCTGCGGAGCCCAGGGTCGGGAGATGTCTCGCTGCTTTCCGGCTCCCCGTGTATCGACGCAGGCGACCCGGACAGCCCAGCGGACCCAGATGGTAGTCGAGCGGATATCGGCGCACTGCCGTTCGATCGGGTCAATCCGGTCCGAGCTCGTCCGCGTGGCGCTGACGCCTTGTCACTGGGTCCCGCTATTCCGAACCCATCCAACGGCGCAGTGTCGATACCGTGTGATCTTCCTGCCGTAACGGACGTGTCTCTGCGCGTCTACAACGCCGCCGGGCAGGTCGTGAGGACGCTGGTCGACACAGACGAGCACCTTGCCGGCGCCTACACGGTCACGTGGAACAGCACGGACGCCGCTGGGCGTGAGGTCGCCACGGGTGTGTATCTTGTGCGCCTTACCACGCCGACGCAGACGGTGACGCAGCGGATCACGTTGCTGAGGTGATGGCCCACTGCGGCTGAGCCTCCACACCATCTTAGAGAGAGCACCCCGCGGGGCCGTGTCCCTCGCGGGGTGCTCGTGTGTTCGGAGCGGCGCTCTGGTCCGTGAGGACGTATCCGCTCGGCCTCGACCCGGTTTCATGCGGCCCCGAGCGGCCGTATTATCGGAACGCATCGAGCTGCCCGCGTCGACGCGGGCAACCCGCTCCTGCGCGGGCACCCACGCACGCGCACCGATCAATGGAGGTGGTATGCAGCCACTGCTCAGGCTGCTGAAGCTCTTCCGGCCCTACCGATGGCAACTCGCAGCCGGGCTCGCCTGCCTCCTTGTGGCCACGCCCGCCCAGTTGTTCCATCCGCTGATATGGAAATTCATCGTCGACGAAGTCATCATGGAGCGGAAGATCGACTTGCTCATGCCGGCGCTGGGGGTGATGGTCGCCGTGCATCTGTTCGGAGCCGCGCTGTCGTCCGTGAGGACATACCTGCTCGGCGTGGCCGGGCAGCGCTTCGTGCACGACCTGCGCACGGCCATCTACCGCAAGACGCAGAGCCACTCTCTGCGTTTCTTTCACGAGCGCCGCAGCGGCGACCTGATCGCGCGCACCATCGGCGATGTTGATACGCTCCAGGAGATGGTGATCGACGGAGTCGACAGCGTCATCGCGAACGCATTCCAGTTCGTGATTGTCGCCGCGATCATCGTGGGCCTCAACCCGACGGTCGGCTCGCTGGTGCTGGCTCCGATGGCCGGCGTAGCTTTGCTTGCGTGGGTCTTCAACAAGCGCATCGGTGGCCTCTATCGCCGCATCCGCGATCGATTGGGCGACGTTTCGGCCAAGCTGCAGGAGAACCTCCTGGGCATGCTGATCATCAAGGCGTTCGCCCGCGAGGCATACGAATCGGCGCGGTTCGAGGACGAGAGCCGCCGCTATCTGGGCGAGAGCGTCAAGGGCGTGGTTGCCCGCACCGTGTATTTCCCGGCGGTCTTCATCGTCGGCTTCTTCAGCAACGTCATCATGGTGGGCGTGGGCGCGTATTTCGTCCTGATGGGACAGTTCACGATCGGCGGGTTAGTCGCGTATCGCGGATATTGGTGGCAGTTGTTCAGCCCCGTCAATGCCCTCGCCCGCACCAATGAGATGATCCAGCGCATGATAGCCGCCGCCGAACGAGTGCTGGAAGTGCTCGACGCCCCGCTGGAGGTGGAAGACCGCCCCGGAGCTCTGGTGCTCGAACGCTCCGACGGCCACATAACTTGCGACGACGTCTGGTTCGGCTACGACAACGACAACGGAGTGCTGGAAGGTATGTCGTTCGACCTCAAGCCCGGTGAAAGCCTCGGAGTAGTCGGACCTTCCGGCGCCGGGAAGAGCACGATCGTGAGCCTTCTACTTCGCCTGTACGATCCGCTGCAAGGCAGGATCTTGCTCGACGGGCACGATCTGCGCGACATCGCGCAGGAGTCGCTTCGTCGTCGCTTCGCCGCCGTCACGCAAGAGCCGTTCCTGTTCAACGAATCGGTAAGGGACAACATCCTCTACGGACGCCTAGATGCAACGGACGAGCAGATGATAGCCGCGGCGGAGTCCGCGAACGCCCACGGCTTCGTCGCCGAGATGCCGAACGGGTACGACACGCTGGTCGGCGAACGCGGCGTGAAGCTCTCCGGCGGCCAGAAACAGCGCATATGCATCGCACGCGCGTTCCTCACCGATCCGGACATACTTCTCCTGGACGAAGCGACCGCCAGCGTCGAGCCGGAGAGCGAAGCTGTGATACAAGTAGCGCTCGAGCGATTGATGGCGGGCCGAACGTCGGTGATAGTCTCGCACCGTCTGTCGATGGTGCGAGAGTGCTCGACCATTCTCGTCGTCGATGGCGGCCGCATCGGCGAGAGAGGCTCACACGACGACCTGATGGCCAAGGACGGATGGTACGCCCGTATGTACCGCCTGCAGATGGGCGAGACCAGCCACAAACCGGGGAGAGAATCATGAATCTGCTCGTCCTGTGCACCGACACCTTCAGAGCGGACTACATGGGTTGCTACGGCAGCTCGTGGGTCAAGACGCCACGCCTGGACGCCATGGCGGCCCAAGGCGTCAGACTGAACGACTTCTACGGCGAGGCGCTGCCGACGATTCCGGTCAGACGCGTTCTCTATACGGGTCGTAAAGCCTTCCCATTTCAGTACATGCACCAGAGGAGCGACAGCGTGCAGTTGCCGGGATGGCATCCGCTGTTCGAGGAAGACGTCACACTGGCCGAAACCCTCCGCGAGCAAGGTTACGCCACGGGGCTTATCAGCGACGTATACCACATGATGAAGCCGGGCAAGAACTTCCATCGCGGGTTCGACTCGTGGAGATGGGTGAGGGGGCAGGAGAACGACCGCGTCGTCCCGATTCGCAGCGCGCATGTCGATCCGACCCCGTTCATGCCGGAGAACACTCCGTCGGACTCATGGGGGCGCGTCGTCGCCGCGCAGTATCTGAGCAACCGTGCGTGGTGGCAGGGCGAGGCCGACCATTACGCGGCGCAAGTGATGCAGGCGGCATCGGAGTGGGTGACAGACTACGGCAGCGACCGCCCGTGGATGCTCTGGGTCGAGAGCTTCGACCCGCACGAGCCATGGGACGCGCCCGAGGAATACGTCGACATGTACTGTCCCGACTACAAAGGGCGCGATCTGCTGTGGGCGCCGGGCACCGTCGATGATCTCAAGCCCGAGGAGTTCGAGCGAATCAGGGCGCAATACGCCGGCGAGCACACTCACGTCGACCGATGGTGCGGCCACGTCCTCGACACGCTTGAATCCCTCAGCCTGCTTGAAGACACAGTCGTCGTCTTCACCTCCGACCATGGCGCCATGATGGGCGAGCAGGGGCAAATCCACAAGGGCGAGAGCCGCTTGCGCACGCAAGTGACGCGCTCGCCGCTAATCGTCCGGCACCCGGATACTTCGTACGCGGGGACAGTGGTCGACGGGCTGGTGCAGCATCAGGACCTGATGCCAACGCTGCTCGGCGTTCTCGGCGCCGAGACGCCCGAGCGATGCGACGGGGAGAGCTTCTGGCCGCTGGTCACCGGTGAACGAACCGGCGGGCTGCGAGACGTCGCCATCAGCGCATTCGGAGCCTACGCTGGCGTGCGAACGAACGACTGGAACTACCAGACCCCGTGGGCGAAGGAAGGTCCGCAAAGCAGCAGCAAGCCGGAACTCTACGACCGTCGCACCGACCCCGACGAGTTGCACGATGTTGCCGCCGACCACCCGGAGGTCGTCCGCGAATTGCAGGGGCATCTCGACGAGGTGCTCGCCGGGCGCCCCGCATCGGGGACGGTGGCCATCACCGAGACACCGGCGGCCATTCCAGGCCTGAAGCTGTGAACCTCTGCCAACCGCCGCATTGAGAAGCGAGAGCAATCCAATGCGTATAGCTCACATATCCGACATGCACTTGCGGCACAATCTGCCGGGCACCTCTATCGCCACGCGACGCTTGAGCCGCCATGTTCCCGCGCTGTTCGAGGAGGCCGTCGGGCGGATAGACGCGGAGAGTCCCGATCTCGTGGTCGTGACCGGCGACCTGGTCGATTACCCGCTCTATGCGCTCGGTGAACCGAACGCGCTCGCTCGCGGAGTGGCCGATCTGCGCCTGGTGGCCGACTCTCTCGCCAAACTCCGCTGTCCGGTCAGCCTCGTGGGCGGCAACCACGACGACCCATCGGGCGTGCGAGACGTGTTCGGCGGCGCCTTGGACGAGACACGTGCCGCCGGCCACCGTGTGATCCGATTCCACGATAGCGAGGTCGATTCGCACGTGCCGCAACGCATGGGTGCCGAGCGACAGAGGTACATCGACGCTCTGCACGGCGCCGACGCGACTCGGCAGATACATGTCCAGCACTTCCTCGTCTGGCCGCGGAAGGACGAGGGCTATCCCCATACCTATGCCGAAGCGGAGCATCTGCGCGACACGGCAGTCGAGAGCAGCCGAGTCAGGTTGGTCCTGAGCGGCCACTATCACCCCGGGCTGGAGCCCGTGCGCGTGGGCGACACGTGGTTCGCCGCCGCGCCCGCGTTCGGCGAGCCGCCGCACCGCTATCTGATACACGACCTGACGGACGATGGGGTCTCGACGGAAACGCGCGACCTCTCCGATCTACGTCGAGACCGGCGAAAAGTCGTGTTTCTGGACCGCGACGGCACCATCAACCCGCAGCCGTCGTACAGGACGGGGCCGGAGGACATGGTGCTGATACCTGGGGCGGCGAGGGCGCTCAAGCACCTGCGCGACGATGGCTTCGCGCTGGTGGTGGTGTCGAATCAGTCGTGCGTCGGGCACGGATTCGTGACGTCGGAGACAGTTGGCGCCGTGAACGACAGGATGGCGCAATACCTGATGGACGAGGCCGACGCGGAGGTGGACGGCGTCTACTGCAGCCACTACACCCCCGACGCAGTGCTTCCCGGCTGGCGGATGGATCATCGGTGGATCAAGCCGAGCCCGGGAATGCTTCTAGATGCCGCGGACGACTTGCACCTCGATCTATCCGATGCGTACATGGTCGGCGACAACCTGTCCGACGTCGAGGCAGGGCATGCCGCAGGCGCCAAGTCGATACTCGTCCGGACCGGCAGCGGGGAACGCGTTCTGCGCGAGCACGGCGACGGCGGCGCCGACGCGGTCGTTGCGGATGTTAGCCAGGCGGCGGAGTGGATTTTGGGGAGGGGGTGATTGGCATGGGCACGCGTTGGTCAGGAGTCGGTCACCTTGCCCTCCAGGGCTGTCGCATCGTATCGTGTTGGTAGGCCCGGTGAGACGAAGGCAACCCCAGAAGACAGATGAAAGACGCCTCCAACAGACTCGGCTCGGACACGCTCCGCAAGGCGGAGAGATATCTGCAAGAACGTGATGCAGTGCTTGCATCGATCATGGTCGGCGTCGGACCATGCCAGCTGGGGCCTGGTCGAGACGGGTTCTCTGCCCTTGTCGGCGCGGTCATCAGTCAGCAGCTATCGAACGCTGCCGCAGCGGCGATCCGGCAACGTGTGGAGACGTTGGTTGGCGGTATCGACGGCGTGTCGCCGCAGGGCTTACTCTCGGTCCAGGCCGACGACCTGCGAAAGGTTGGTGTGTCTGCGCAGAAGACTGAGTGCATACGCAACATGGCAGAGAGCGTGATGCGAGGGGATCTCTGTTTCGAGCGCATCGCGAAGGAAGATGACGAGACCGTGGTGGAAATGTTGACCGAGATCAAGGGCATCGGCAGATGGACGGCGGAGATGTACTTGATGTTCTCACTCAACAGGTCTGACGTCTTTCCCCTGTACGACGCGGCCATCGCGCGCGCCATCACGAGGGCCTACTGCCTGAGCGAGGGGTCAGAGGCCGACCTGCTGACCATCAGCGAGCGCTGGCGTCCGTACCGAACCGTAGCATCATGGTACATGTACAAGTACTTGGACACATTGCCCACACAGGTGCAGCAAGCGGCGCCAATGTCTTGAGGGGTACCAATGTCAGGAAGCCCGGCCACGAAGCGACGAAACGGCCAGCCAGCACCGATCCAGAAGCCCAGCCGCAAGCTGATCGCTTTCGGGTGGTACGGCGGCAAGTTCTCCCATCTCGACTGGCTGCTACCCCTGCTTCCTAGCTGTCACCACTTCTGCGAGCCGTTCGGTGGCTCGGCTGCGGTGCTTCTGAATCGTGATCCTTCCGCCGTGGAGACCTATAACGATCTGGACGGGGAGGTCGCGAACTTCTTCAGAGCACTGAGAGATCACAAGGACGGATTGGTAGAGCAGATTGGTCTGACCCCGTTCTCCCGAGAAGAGTTCGCCCTTTCGTGCGAAATCGACCCCGAGCTTGATCCGGTCGAGAGGGCAAGGCGATTCTACATTCGGGCTAGGCAGGTCCGTACCGGTCTTGCGCAAACCGCGAGCCTCGGGCGGTGGGCAAACTGCAAGAATACAACGCGAGCCGGCATGAGCGGCGTTGTCAGCAGGTGGCTCGGGGCTGTAGAGGCCCTTCCCGAAATCGCCGAACGCCTGCTCCGCGTGCAGATCGAGAATAGGCCTGCTCTGGAAGTTATCAGCCTGTACGATAGCCCCAAGACGCTCTTGTACTGCGATCCGCCGTACATCCATTCGACTCGTGGCGACAGTAAGGCGTACGAGCACGAAATGACTGACGCAGAGCACACAGATCTTGCCGCAGCGCTGAACGAAGCTTCAAGTCGTGTTGCGGTGTCAAACTATGACTGCCATCTCATGGATGATCTGTACCAATCACCTAGATGGACCAAGACTGTGGGTCCAGAGAAGACCAACCATTCAACCAAAGGATCCCGCACCGAGGTGCTCTGGACCAACTACAGCCCAGAGGAGTCAGCCGGGCAGCAAACGCTTTTCTGAGGAATGGAATGCAACCTGATCAGATTCTGCAGGAGGCGCTTGCACACATCACGGCGGCGCCTGAGAAACCCGTGACGATGGATTCAGACGTCCGAGACAGACTCGTGTACGTTGTGGAATGCCTCTCCAACCGTGCGGGTGTTCGTCTTCTCATGTCGTGTCTGCTTGCGAAGCTCGACAAACCTAGTGTGGATGTCCGCAAGCCCTACACTGAGATTGGCTCTGACGACAGTTTCTCTGGAAGAACGTACGACGAGCAATTCCTTACCGGCTTCATCTCGCAGAATCGCCTCCCCTGCAACGCAACGACTGCATACCTCACGCCGACCCTCAGGAACATGGATCGCCCGCTCACGGTGGACACGATGCCGATAGGGCGACCTCGGGATCTCTATCGTGCAGCCGCGGCGTTGCTGGACGACATCCACACTGCCCGAGTGAGTCCACGAGATTTGCTCCATGAGACCATTAGGCTGCTCGTGGCTCTCAGAGACGAGCAGGACCGGAGAATGGCCGAACTGAAGGGGGCGCTGAAGTGTGGGGAGGGCAGACTCGCGCTGGCGTCGGAAGGCGTCGTCGCATTGATCGAGCAACACATGAGATGCAAGAGTGCGAGCAGGATACCCGTTCTGGTCGTCGCTGCGGCGTACGCGAGCGCTGGCCGTCGATTGGGGGAACAGATCAAGCCGCTGCACGGTCACAACGCAGCCGATCTACAGACGCGAGCGCTGGGAGACGTCGAGGTGTATCTGGAAAACGATGAAGACGTTGTGACCGCATACGAGATGAAGATGAAGCGGGTTAGCGCAGACGACATCGATGCGGCGCTCAGCAAGATAGAAGCTGGCGAGTCGCGCGTTGACAACTACATATTCATCACGACTGAGCAGGTTGACGAGCAGGTTACTGAGTATGCCGCCGGACTGTACGAGGAAACAGGTGGCATTGAGATTGCCATCCTGGATTGCATGGGCTTCCTGCGACATTTCCTTCATCTGTTCCATCGCTTGAGGATGGATTTCCTGGACACCTATCAGGCTCTGGTTCTGGATGAGCCCGACTCCGCCGTCAGCCAACCCTTGAAGGAAGCTTTCCTAGCCCTAAGACGGGCGGCGGAAGTCGGTGAGTGATCCGCCGCCCGCTCGGCCCGCCCCTTCATCACACCTCGAATCGCACGAACGGGTCTGTGCATGGCTTGCCGCCGCAGACCTCGATCCAGCCGTCGACGGGGTTGACGATCGAGCTGGACTTCGTATCGAAGTCGCCCACCTCGTGCTGGCAGACGCCACCTTCGCCGTGCGATGCTACGAGGCGCCTGACTACTGCCTCCGGGTCGGCGAACCTGCGGGCGGCTAGTTCCTCGGTCAGCAGCTTGAACCGCGCCCGCGAGTTGTCCTCGTCCGGCTTCGTGAACGCCGTCATCTCCGGCGTGACGAAGTGGTTCGTTCGGAAGAGCGACGTGAGCCGCCCTTGAGACACGCCTTGCCGGTCATAGCTCTTCTCGATCGCCGCTACGCGCCCCTCTCTATCGGCAAGCACCATGTTGATGCCTTTGCCCGAGCAGGTTGTGTCGGACAGCAGCCCCAGCGCTTCGGGCACGTCGGAGCAGAGCGCTAGAATGGCATAGGCAGCCATGTGCTGAGGCAAGCCGTGCCCATGCTGACCGTCTATGCGTGGCGCCGACGTCACCGCGATCGCCAGGCCGTCGGAGTTGAGCCCGTCCTTGACCCAGAGCGTTCCCGCCCAGAGCGACGACACGATCTGCCTGCCCGCTTCGTCGGTCGACCGATGGACGCAGCAGAACTGTCTCTGCGACTCCTGCACGTCCAGCGTTGCGCCGACGAACAACTCTCCGCCTTCGCCGGCCACGGCCATCGCGGTGCATGACGGCACGGCGTTGAAGGCGTTGAGATCGAAGATCGTCTCGGGCGACAACCCTGCGCCACCCGCGATGCCTTCGATCTCCTGCCACATGTCGGGCAGACGCTCCTGCAGATACCGTCGGCTGTTCGCGACCTTCTCCGCCTCTTTCTCGGTCAGGTTCCTGTCGGCCAGCCATGTCTCGACGCCCAGCGTCACGAGTTCTCGGAACGCCGCGCCCTGCGAATAGCCGCGCTCGAATGGCGAACCGGACGACTCTAGATATGGCATGCCGAGGTCGGCGTCGTCTCTGAGGACGTACTGGTGAGCGTATCGGCCGGCTTGCTCGGCTCGCTCGACCTCCATCAGCATCCGTCCGCGAGCTTCGATCTCGCGGAACTCGTCGGTCTCGAACTTCATCCGCACGATGGCATCCGCCGAGAGCTCGGGCGTAGTCTCGGCCAGTGCACGCCTGGTCTCTCCGGCCAAGGCCGCCCATTCGGTCTTCAGCCTACCCACTGCTCTTCGCAGGCCCGACCGCTCGTCGTCGCCCAGAGCCAGATCGCCGCGCTTCCATCTGGCCACGTTGTCGAAGAGTGCCCCCATGCGGAGCTTGTGGTCGAGAGTGCGCGCGCCGAGGTCGAGCAGGGCGATCTCCCGCTCGTTCCTTTTCGCGGCAGCACTTACGCGTTCGAGCAGCCCGGTTGCTTCTGTAACCCGGCGCCGGGCTTCGTTGATCCGTTTGGCAACCGATTCGCGTCGGCGCGGCGACGTGTACTCGGCGATCCGTTCGGCAAGCGGCGAGCCCGATAGGTCGAACCGGTTCAGCCTGTGGCGCAGGCGTTTTCCGGCGTCCTCGGCGTAGGGCACGTCTATCGAGAGGCATTCCTGGAGGCGCAGAAGCGCCTCAGCGTCGCCGTCGTACAATCCATGCCATACCGCGGCGTAGGCAGGGTCGAACTCGGGCCCCTCGCCGCCCGACGTCCACGATTCCCACGCGGCACAGAGGTAGCCTCGCCAGCTCAGGTCGAACGGGATCGCTTTGGTCCAGTTGGTGGCCACGAAACCGTCGATCCCGTCTCGGACGCCGGCGCGCGTCAGGTCGACGATGCCATCTTGAGCCGTCCGGTAGTCGGGGGCGACGTGAGACGTTGCGGCGCCGAAGCGGATGCCGTGGCACGCGATGACGTCGAACCCGGCCTCGATGAACTTCGGCGCGCAATACTCTCGCGGCCAGTTCCGGAAGTCATAGTTCCAATAGGCTATTACGGTCTGGCCGGGAATCCGATCCATGCAGTCGGGATGGTGTTCCAGCATGTCGCTCCAGACGATGGGCGTCATGCCGCGTTCGAGCACACCTCGGCATATCTTCGCCACGTGATCGACGTAGAGCGCCGATGCGCCCTCCGAGTCGGCTTTCGACCGACAGCGCGCACAGTGCCCCAACTGTCGGCTCTCGTCGCCTCCGAGATGGAACGCCTTGAGATTGGGCATCAGCCGCCTGTACTCGTCGACCAACTCCAGCACCAACTCCGACGATGCGGGGTCGGTTGGGCAGAGCTGCTGAATCTTGTCCGGCGTCTCCCGAAGGTTCCGGTAGTCCTCGCTGTCGAGGATGTAGTACTGGTGCCCGAGGCACTGCAAGAGCGGTACGATGTCGATTCTAAGCTCGTTGCAGGTTGTCACGAACGCCTCAATGCGCTCGGGCGAGAATGCCATCGAACACGATATGTCGGCGTGGCTCCGGAACGGGAACATCGCTTCGAGTTCGAGCAGCATCGTGTTGAGCTTGCACTGTGCGTACCGCTCGGCCGTGCGTACCAGTTCGTCGAAATCCGGCGCGCCGTAGGGGAGATATTCTCCCACCAGATGGTAGCATACGTGGCCGCCCCGCACGGAGGCATCCGGCCAGTCGACGATGTCGAGTTCCGGTATCGCCTCGCCCGAGTCGCGGCTGAGGGTCGATATCTGTCGCAACGTGACCAGCCCGTGCTGCAGGCCGCGATAGCTGCCGGCAGTGACCACGCAATCGTACCGACGCAGGCTGATGGCATACGCCTCGGGGTCATCCTCGAATCGCGCGGCGTCGCAACTGAAACGTTGCCGGTCGGATTCGTCGAGGTTGACCCACAACACCGGACGAACGGGCGTGCCGGTGTTCCCATCGGCATCCGAGTTGCCGTCCATGGCCGGCAGGATCGACGGGTGGAAGCCTTCATGCTGCTTCTGTGGCGAGGCGTCCGCAGCCAGCATGATGCCGGGCACCGTTCCGCCGCGCAGGTCCACGCGCTTCGGACGCGGGACGAGATAGTCGAGCCAACGGCCAATTCGATCGCCGTTCATGTCGTTCAGTCTCCACGCATACAGATCGTGCCGTGTTTGAGAGGAGCGTCCTCCTACGCTATTTCATGATAAGGCCGCATTGGCGGCGTACCACATCCGCGGCGCGCATTCTGCCCATAGGACTGCGACGGTATCGCGGTATATTCGTTCGACCCGTCGCCCGGTTGGCTTGCCGACCGGGCGGCACGGCCACACGGAGGACATCCATGGATACGATCAACGCAACCGATAAGCTGCGGTATCACCTGCGATTTCAGATAGTGCCACGCAACGTGCCCGCCGGGCACGATGCGCGTGCGCTGGCGGCATTCTGCACGAAGCATCGTATCGAGGAAGTGGTGCTCTTCTACGCCGCCGAGGAGTGGAACAACGGACTGCTCTCGGCCGACGAGGAGACCGAGTGGTTCGAAGTCGTCCGGGCCACCAAATCCGTCCTGGACGACGCCGGCATCGCCGTAAGCCTGAACCCGTGGATGACCGCGCTGCACACCGACCGGGGGCGGGAGTTCCCAACCGACCGCCAGTTCAGCCCGATGATCTCGCCACTGGGCGAGGTGTCGGAAGCCTGCGCGTCCTTCGCCGACCCCGAGTGGCAGCGCTACTGTTTCGATCAGTACGCGCGGTTCGCCGAGTTGGGCTTTCGCGTGCTGTGGGTCGAGGACGATTTCCGGTTCCACAACCATGCTCCGCTTACGTGGGGCTGCGGATTCGAGCCGGAAGTGATCGAGCGTTTCGAGCGGAAAGCTGGCTGCAAGGCAACGCGCGAAGAGATCGTGGCAGACATACTCAAGTCTGGAGCACCGCACGAGTGGCGAGCTATCTGGATGGAGACGTGGCGCGAGGTGCACCTCGAGGTAGCGACCGGGCTGTCGGAGGCCGTGGAGCGTGCAGCGCCTGGCGCGAGCCGCTTGGGCCTTATGAGTTCGCACCCGAGCAGCCACAGCACCGAAGGACGCGATTGGTCTCGGCTATTCGACGCGCTCTCCATCGATGGCGCGGTCACCCATCGGCCCCATTTCGCAGGTTACAGCGAATCGACGGGCAAGGGCAAAGCGAACTCGATCATGATGCTCGACGTGCAGCGCTTGTTCCGGCCCGATACGTGCGAAGTCGCGCCTGAGATCGAGAACTTCCCGTTCACGCAATGGAACAAATCGGACACGCAGACCTGGTCCGAGATGGCGCTGTGCATGTTTCACGGCTCCGACGCGCTGCTGCTCGACGTGTTCCCGTTCTCCGGGAACTCGGTCGATGAGGAGACCGAAGTCGGCGACATGCTCGACGCGAGCCGGCCGGCGCTGGAGTGGATCGCGAGCCGCTTCTCAAGTAGTCTATCGGCTAGCGGCGTTGCGTTGCCGTGGGTAGAGGACGCGCAAGCGCACGTGCGGACGAAGGCTGGCGCATCCTTGGATGAACTCGACGCGACGTCGTTCGGGCCGGGGCACCTGCTGCTGCCGTATGGCGTCCCAGTGTCCGCGTCGGACGACGGACCGTCGGCCGTCTTCGGAAGCCTCGCCTGGGCGTTCGACGATAGCCGCATCGAGTCGATGCTCGCGAGCGGGCTGATGCTGGACGGCGCGAGCGCCGAGATACTCTGTGAGCGGGGCTACGGCGCGTTGCTCGGCGTCGACTGGCTCGGCATGATGGAGCGGGATTCGAGCCGCTACAGCCTCGAACTCACGACCAACGACGAGTGCGGCGTCAGAGCAGGCGTCTACCTGAACGCGAACGTCGTGCCTCGGTTCGGCCTGATGGAGCCGACCGGTGCCGCTCGCGAATGGACGGCGATCACGACGCCGACGAAGGAGCGCCTGGGCGCCGCTATCGTCGCGTTCGAGAACGATCTGGGCGGGCGGGTGGTGACGTTTGCCGCGCCGGAGCCGGACCTGCTCGCGATGAGCAACCACCGGCAGCGGATCGTGCATCGCGCGGCCCGGTACCTGTACGGCGACGCCGCGCCCGGCGTCCTCGTGACGGGCGGACCGCACCTGATGCCGATGGACTTCGCCGGCAACGGCGACCGAAAGGTCGTGGTTGCATGCGGCTCAACCGACCCGACGCGACCGGTGATCCGAGTGAACGGCGCATCGGAAGAACCGTCAGAGGTGACGCTACTGCGGCCGCTTGGCAGACCTGAGGTGGCGGCGTGCGAGGTCGACGTCGATGGCGACGGCGTCACCGTGCGTATGCTAGAAGACGTGCCGTACCACGGATACGTCGTGCCGGAGTGGTAGCGGGGCGGTCGGTACGCCGATCCCCTTGCCGTACCAGCTCGGGTTATGTGCATCTGACCGCCAGCCGGCCTCCCCGTGGACTCACCGAGCCGCTGCGTCCGGCGTCGGTGAGAACGTGACACCTTCGAGCGGTCGTCCATCTACATCCGCCAGTCGCAGTGCAAAGCCCCACCCACCAGACTTGTTATACGCCTTCACGAGGATCTCCGATTTCCCCACCGGCAACGTGGCGTACGCTGTGTTCTCGTCCATGTGCACGCCGCGACCACCTGTGTACCTCACTACTTCCCGTCCGTTTACCCGAACCAGTGTGTCCCCGCTGCTTCCGAGCCTCACCTGGACATCCTGCTTGACGGGACTCGATACATGGCAAACCGCGAACACAACGATGTTGTTTCCGCGGACGCTCGGCGATTTGCAGCCGAAATAGGCCACCACCCCGGTGTTGGTCTGGACCTGCTCCCAACTCACCTCTGCACCATCCTTACCGGAGTAGGTTGCGCCAAGGTCGATCTGCTCATCCGGCGGAAGCGAACAGCCCAGGCCGGGCGACTCTGCCGCATCGAAGGGGTAGGCGATGTGCCACGCTGGCGGTACGCCTGGTATCTCCGGCTCTTCGCCCTGCAGACCGACGGCACGCATACGGACGGCGGTCATCTCCGGCCGTTCCGGACGCACATCGAGACCGCCGGTGGCGCGCACTTCCTCGTTGATCCCCTTGATCGCGCGAATCATCTCCGGATCGTCGTTAAATCCGTAGTAGGAGTGTCCGAAGATCTCCACATC
>CAZSJP010000014.1:6829-19191 GCA_964606675.1 uncultured bacterium | reverse complement strand
CTCGATACTGCGGTCCAGCTGTAGCCTTGCCATGAAGAATGCGAAGCCAAGCGTGCTCTTGTCGCCGGAGCTGAGGGTGTTTGCGAAGCTCGGGTCGGACACGCGAGGGTTGTTCGCATGGACGTCCACGTTGACGCTGTTGATTTCGACACTATAGTGGATAGCCGGGTCCCTGCCATGATGGCGCTCGCGGCTGCCAACGATGCGGAAACTCGCACCGAAACGCCCCAGAAGGTTGTTGATGGTAGATTCGTACGTCGATAGCTCGCTTGAGGTGTGCTCGACGAGCTGGCGGCGCTGCTCGGCAAGTTTCGCCTCCAAAGCGTCTTTGCGAAGCCCTAGTTCTCGGTACCGGACGCACTCGGCATCCACATCCGGCCTGTGCCTCACCTCGGCGATCCGCAGTCTACGAAGCGCCGCGTCGGCTTCTGATTCTGTCATGCCGCCAAGGTCACGTTTCTTGGCTTCGATCAGCTCATTTATCTCCCGCACGCGCTGGTTGTATGGGATGACTGCATCTACCACGCCGGAGAACTCATCAGAGGCGTCTGGCAGACCCGCGGCAGGTTCGATGGCATCGAATGGACTATCCGCCTTCCTGCGGGCGGTATCCCTCAGCATGTCTGACACACGCCTGCCGTGTGCCAGAATCTCGTCGATCGGAAGATCCAGCAGCTCGCACTGCACGTATTCGGCCCAGAGATCGGCCCTAGCCCGATTCACGCTGGCGATCCGGCTTAGATCATCGATGCCTGCATCGGGTATCATCGCGATAAGCTGCTCGCAGTCAGACTGTACCTGGTTTTTCACCTGCTCGCATGCCTGACCGAAGTGGACGCGGAACGCCTCAACCACATCGACGCCGCCCGTGTCCTGGCCGCAGAAGGGACAACGCGATCCAGCCATGTTCCTTAGGCCCGCTCGCAGCCACGTTCGATCTGCCTTCGCAAGGCACTCCGCGACGTGCGCCTCAACCAGTATCTCCGCCCCAACAACAGGCACCTCGCTGATCCCCTTGGCCAGCAGATCCCGGATGGATCCATCGCTTGGCATCTCCGGACGCGGTACCTCCGAGAGACCCTCGCTCTGGACGATGCGCGCCGCTTCGCCAGCCTCCCTTGCGCGATTCTCCGCTTCAGCAATTCCCGCTTGGATGTCCTCCTGGCGTGGATGTTGGAGGAAATCCGCTACGCCCAGTAATCCATCGCACCGGTCGGCCAGTCTCTGCTCTGCCGCGGCTACCTCTCTGCTGATGGCACCCAGTTCATCCTTCGTCTGTCCGATCCCTGCCGCAAGCTCGACAGCCGCCTCGCCGATAGCGATGCCATAGAGATTCCTCCGCTGATCGTGTCGGATCTCGTCTCCCACATACACGTTCTCGATGACGAATTGTTCGTCGAACAACGCGATGTCGGGCAGCGTCTCGCTCCAGCCATCGGGCGCTGTGAAGGAGACTTGGGCGCCGTCGATCAGGAGCGTGACCTCTGGCGGCGAGTCGGCGCCAAGAGCGCCCCTGCCTTGGAGGATCTCTGCATCACCCGAGGACAGTGACCTGAGGATGGCGACGAGCGTTGTCTTGCCACGCCCGTTCTCGCCATAGATCAGGCTCACTCTGCTCAGGTGGACGTCGCCGCTCTCGCCGCGCGCGACGTATCGCGTGAATTTGCCCACGTTGCGTATACTGATGAACTTCTCAAGCATCAGCATTGCCTCCCCTTCTCACGACGCCTTCGAGTCCCCCAAGGGCGTGCGTGTACGGTACCGAGCGCGCAACTCGCGGTCAAGTGGGGTTCCGCTCATTCCCGGGCAACCAGCTTGCGGTGGTGCCGTGGGACACCATTCGTGCGTGCGGCTAGGTGTGTGCCGCGCTCCAGCCCTGCTTCTGCATCTGTCGGAGCGCGAGGATGCAGGCGGCGGCTTGCTTGGGGGAGAGCCATTCGGTGGATTCGAGCCTGAACTGGCGCTTGAGCCAGGCCTTCCCGGCTGTCGCCGGGGGCGGAACTCAGAGGCCTGGTCGGGGAAGAGGAGCTCCTGCAGGCGGTTGATCTCGTGGGGTTGGTCGGGGGTGGGCTGGTCGTTGGGCCGGTGGCGGCGCCGGCGCTTCTTCTGGGTTACGGCAATGCACAAGACGATGCCAGGCTCCGTTCAACTCGCGCCAACGTCAGAGGGGACGGGTGTTCAGGACGGGCGCACAACAGATCGAGCCACCGGTTGGCCGACGTTGGCGAGTTGCGGGACCGGTGCGGAAACGCTGTGTCGAAGATCAGGCCTGACGATGGCGAATCTCGTCACTGTACGCGGGCGCCGCACCCGCATACAGGTCAGGCTATGTCGTGCATCGTCACACCTGCGTGCACCTTCGCCTCGTCGAGCGTCACCTCGTGGCCGCCGAACCAACTGACGCGCCTACGCTTGGCCTCCCGCTCCCGTCGGACAGGCCAGATCGCGCTTGTGCGCAGGGGCGCAGCCGACCGTCGCCAGCCCATTCGCTCTGTCCAGGAGGGGGCCCACGGATCACGGCGCGTCTGTCAGCCAGGTGGGACACCGTGCCGGATCATACCTACCGATCCCACCCACGGACGTCCCTGTCGTGTTCCATCCGGCGGAATCCTCCCTCCGCGCGGACGGCGTGGTCTCGGCCAAGCTCCCCAACTCTCACGATGCGCGGATCGTCGTGTGATAGTAGATGCTCGAACCTCTCGGCCTCAGCCCTCATCTGCTCGGAGATGCTTCCCCACACGGCTGGGCCGTCTGACGGCCGGGAACCACCGGCAATCTCGGCTTCACCATAGCCTTTGCCGAGAGCAAGCAGGGCTTTCCCCTCCCACGTCCCATCAAGATCACCCTCCAGCGGCGCCAGGTGGTAGTCTTTCAGGCCATCGCTAGCAAGCAGGTGCCGGTACGCTTCCAAGTCATCTCCGACGAGATTCGCGATTATGCCCAGTAGTCCCGCGTCACGGAGGCCGAGCGGCACTCGGCCCAGCAGCTCAAGGCGCGTGTCTGTGTCCAGCGCCGGAGCCACCTGGGCGACAACGCCTCGCACAGACCACATGTCCACTGAGTCGTCAGCCGCCGCACACTCCGCCAGCCGCTGGCGAAGCCACTGCACGAAGAGGTCGATATCCCCGCCGAACATCCGGACGAGGTCGTAGTCCCACGTCTGGCCGAGGGGCCCGTGCGCGCACCTAACTACGGCCCCACGCCAGGCCGGTTTCAGTGAGTCAGACACACTGTGCTCACCGTCCGCCTCCCACTCGGCGAAGAGTGCCACTCTGGCCAGAGTACAGTCCTCGTGCTCGATGAGCATGCGCATGCGGTCCTCGGGAATCTCACGACGCATCCGAAGGTTGAGGATGGAACCAGCAAGCTCGCCCGGAAACGCCAGGGCGCGCTGAAACACCCCATCGGGTATACCGGGCACTGTCAGCGCCACGACGATCCCGGCGGGAAGCGATGCCTCATCTTCGAAGCACTGCATCGCCGCTTGCACCCAATCGGGTTCGTCGACCTCGGCGGCACGCCGCACGAAGGGCACGATGTACCGATGGTCGCCACGCTTAGCGATCAGCTCGCGTGCCCACTCGAGTGGGGATCGCACCGCAGCAGCCACCCGCTCGCAGACGAACACGTCCCAATCCTGGGGCCCACCGTACGTCTGCTCCCTCTCCTCGCGCAGCCAGAGCAGGCGTTCCACTGCGTCTGCCGGGTCTTGCTTCGCCCATAGACACGCGAGCTTCTCTGCCGATTCTTGCTGGACGCCCAGCGCTATCTCCCAGGCAGCAAGGTCCGGCAAGACACTGCGATCCGGGAACAGCGTGTCGAAGACAAGGTCCACGTCGATGTCGAGACCAATGCCGGAGTTGTGCGCCGTGGCCCTGATTCTGTGGAGCACCCCTGGGCGATCTTGGGCGAGTTGCACGATGTCCGTCAGCATGCGCACTGCGAACTCTTTCGTCTCTTTCGTGTAGTCGTCCGACACCGCACAGTAGCCCCGGCCGGGGCGCGCCCAGTCCGGAGCGATGTCCACGATATCCCCCCAATCCCTGACCTCATGGCGCTGCAGAGCGTCCCGGATGTCGGCCCAGAAACCTTTCACCACCCGCATCTCGTCCATCGCTATCACGCCATTTGTCATGGTGAAAGTCATCCCAGCGCCGGGGTCTTCCGAGTAGTCGCGGAATGAAGGATCGAGCACGACTCCCGCCACTCGGCTGAAGACAGCGATATCACCGTCGTCACCGTCAAGCCACACGAGAGCGCTCTCCAAGAGCGTGCGGCGTCGCGTGACTGCGTCCCGTTGCGCAGGAGGAGCGGCCTGGTCAGCCGTGGGCCACGCCGATCTGACCCACGTACCGATCTCGCTTAGTGGGTCGTCCTCAGTGGTACCATATTCGTCCGCCAGGATTGGGGTGTCCGCTGCCTCGTCTGCCGCGCGCAAAATGCGGTCCCTCATTGTCTGATTCGTCGGCGTGGCGGCCGCCGTTTCCGGCGGAGCCAAGAGAGCGCTCGCCCTGCTCAAGAGCAAAGGGATCGCCTTCTGGGGGGCATGGTAGATGGCTGGCTTGGCGACGGTCATGAGGCGCTCCGGATGGCGCGAAAGGACCCAAGTCGCCTCGTTCTCGCCTAGCCCTGCATAGCGCTGCCACACCTCGGATGATTTCGACTGCTCAACGCGTTCCTGAAGGTACCGCGCCGGAACGGCGGCGTCTTGTCGGGCGGCGCCGATCAGGGCCAGCGTGACCTGCGCGGGGTCCGGAGCGTCGCTCGCTAGGTCGTCGAAGAGGCCGCGCGCCGCCGAGCCGCGGAAGAACCACTTGCGGATGAGGGCGTGGCCAAGTTCAGGCGGCCGTACGGATAGCGTGCGGTCGCCGTTGTCCCGCAATATGCCTGACTCGGCGAGACCCGCCACGTCACTTGTGACATCGAGCGGCCCCTTACCAAGCCGCCGTGCCACGGCATCGATCGCCATGCCTCCCGCGCCGCCAACCGCGAGAGCAGCCAGCATGACCGACGCATCGTCGGCGATCCGCTCCAACCCTCGTGTGGCCGCTCTGCGGAGGGCTTCGCCGGAAACAAGGTCGGCCTCGTCTCCGGCGATGGCGACCTCCGTCAGAGCTACGGCCAAGCCTAGCTTCCCTTCCGCTTGGTCGGTCACAATGCGCTTGAGGAGGTCGGGGCCGCTGACGCCGTGGCGCTCCAGCACCTGGTCCACCACACTGAGGATCTGATCACGCTTCAGAAGGGGAAGCTCGTGAGTCGAGTCCGACCCCACACCGAGATCGACGGTAACTCGATCCGTCTCGCTGGGCCAGCACGTGGCGATGATGCGGAAGCCAGCCGCGCCTCTGAGATCTCTCAGCATGGGCAGGGCATCGGGCCAGATATGAGCATCATCCACGATCAGCGTAGTCGGCCTGTATTCGGCCAGCGAATGCGCGACCTTGTCGTAGTCATCCGTCGCCAGGAAGACGCCACCGCCCTCATCTGCGTAGGCCTCCATCAGAGCTGTCTTGCCAACCCCGGGCTGGCCAGAGACTACTAGGTCTCCATGCTTGGTTCGCAGCCAGTCAAGATCCGTCTCGCGGCCAACTAGGTTCATAGCTTCCTCCTCGCAGGAGCACGCCTGGAGGGCGATGTGAATGAGAGGCCCGGGGGCAAGTCCCCGGGACTTGGAGGGCCAACATCCGCTACTGATAGGTCATCCGGTGGCGGCCGTCTGCCCAACTCCTCCATGAACTCACCAAAGGACCCCTTGACGACTGTAGTCCCTCTCCTACCCCAGTACGCCTCCATTGATTCTGTTGGGCAGGGCTCGACAACGTAGTACTGCGGGCGGCTTTGGCCGACACTGACGTCCACGTCTCTTAGGAACAACCTAACGTCGAAATCCTCGAGCCTGTGGCCCACGAAGAGGACCGTATTCAGCTCGCTCAGCTGAGTCAGCTGCTGGAACATGTGATGCCTACCAGGCCCGCTACGCGAATCTTTTACAAGAGTTACGTAGTCGTCTGTGGACACCACGAGAGGGATTCGACGATCGCTGATGCTCCCATGCAGCTTCAGGTACGGCACTACCCCGGCTCTGTTGATATGATCTACGATTCCGTCTTCATCGCACACCAACGGTTCTATTCTCTGCCTTCTGGTTCTGGCCAGTCGGTATGAGTCCTCGACCAACGTATCATAGTTCGTCGTGACAATGGCTTTCCATTCGTATTGTGGGATCGCCCTGTGGGGCTCACCAGGCTCAAGACCCTCGAACACGGCCAACATGAAATCCTCCACATCGGCCGGGCGCCGTACGCTCTGGGCCATGTCAGCAACACGTTGCAGCGTATCTTCCCGATGCTGCTTGGCCAGGAACTGGTCGCTGATCAGAGTGACCGGCTTTTCCGATCCTGGCGGCTCCCCGTTGAGTCTCGGATCCGCAGAAGGCCCGACCACCGCCTCCATCGACGCTCCTGCGCCGAGGAACAGGATTACGCGACCAGCATCGAGTTCCTGCAGTAGGAGCTCGGGCACTTTCACTGAATCCTCCCCTCAGCTTCGTCGATGCGCTAGTGTCGATCTTCACCGACCAATGTACCACTTGCAGGCGGCCTGTGGTATGGGGTATGGGCGGTAGATTACCGCAACAACCCTCAGGCCTTCGGCTCGCCAGCCATCCAGGCCTGCTTCTGCATCTGCCTCAGCGCCAGGATGCAGGCGGTGGCTTGCTTGGGGGAGAGCCATTCGGTGGATTCGAGCTTGAACTGGCGCTTGAGCCAGGCGCGGGACCTCGCTGGCTGGGCCGGGAAGAGGAGCCGCTGGAGGCAGTCGGCCCCGCGGAATTCCGCCACTACACTCCCGCCAGCACCTTCGCTCTGGCAGCTCGGACGATGTCCTCGTTCACGGCCTGGACTCCCAAGTTCGCTGCGTACTCGAGGGCACAGGAGCAGATCGCGCTCACGGTCATGACGTCGGGCCTGACGCCCATCTGCGTCACCTTCTTGCCCACGCCCTGAGCGGCCTGCTCGATCGCCGCCAGTCCGCTCTCGTCGAACGGCAGCGTGACCTCGTCCGCCTCGTCTCCCAGAGGCGCGCGGTCGAGCGTCGCGATGGCGACGCGGCTCCGGATGTACGCACGTACCTCACCACCCTTGACCGACAACGGACCCGGTTGAACACACGCAATGCGCGCACCTACCTCCCGTAGCGCGTTGCGAGCCAGGATCGACGCAAGTTCTTCCTGCCCTAGCAGAACAACCGACATCACCCGTCGGAACCCGTCCTTGATGTCCAGCAGGTTCTTGAGCGCCTTGAAGCTCTCATCGGAGAGTAGGTGAGCCTCGTCGATGAACAGCGCTATCCGCTTCCGTCCCTGAGAACGCGCCTTCAGCGTCCGCTCCACGGCCACCGAGAGACTCTCGGAGTCCATGTTGCCCTTGGGTTCCTGTTCCAGGTCTCGCAGAATGGCCATCTGGATGGTAGTGGGGTTGATCCCCTTCTTGCTTATAGATCGGACCTGGACTACCATGTGGCCGATAGAGTCGTCCTGCAGGAGCTCCTGCGCCAACGCTATTCGGAGTAGGGTCTTACCCCATCCGACCGGAGCACTGACCGCGACAGCGTCGTTCTGCAGAATTACGCTGAGAAGGTGGTTTCGGAGCTTCTGATGCTCATCGCTCCAGAACAGCTCCGATGCATCGCGGGGCTCGTCGGCGAACGGATCCCGCCTGAATTCCCACATATCGAGTGCCTTGGCTGAAAGACGCATCGTCACCTCTCCCATGCACTGACTACGGTTTGGCAGGTCACGCGACATCGACGTCGCGTGCCCGCGTCCAGAAATCCGCCCACTGCGCAAGCTCATCAAGGCTCACCACGTCGCGGCCAGCGAAGAGTTCGTCCAGAGCCGCACGCTCGTCCTCACACACTGGCGTTCGGAAGTACTCCCGCTCTGTGAGCCATATCAACGCCTGTACACGGTTACGCATCACTTCTCGGGCCGGTAGGGCGTCTGGAACAGCGGCGACCGAGGGACGACCCACGGCATACCGTGGCGCGTCAGCCGGAACGTCCTCCGGTGCGCGGATCTCGACCGGCACATCGTCTGACTTCGCGATCTCCAACTTGATCTTCTCTCGTGTCGAGTGGGGTATCGCCCGGAACTCACCCCACGCCAGAGGTCCGCTGCTCGGATGGATCTCGTAGCTGGCACCGTCGACGTCCGCGAACACGCACCCAGCGTATTCGGGTGAGCACCATATCGTGACTCTCTGCCGCACCATCGACACGAACGGCTCTGTTCGTGGCAACGCGTATCGTACTCGGTTCACAACCACGCACAGGTCACGCTGGATGACCGACTGCCGTGAGTCCATCAGCATGTACCCCTTGAGCATCTGCTCTGACACGACCCGAGGTCGCTTCGCATACGTTCCGTTCACCCACCTGCGGAACGGCGCTTCCCCGGTCGACGAGTGTGATCGGTTGTTGTACTCCAGCAACCACGTGTACAGGTGCTCGTTCGCCTCCTCCAGCGAACGCCACTTGGTCGGTTGATGATGCGACTGGTCGATGACGCGTGCCAGGTGGGGTACTTCGGCTGCTCGGTGTTCGGCTTCGAACCCATCCTTGATCGTGCGAATTGCTCGCTCGACCTTGCCCTTTGAGCGCTTGCCGATGTACGGCAATGCCTTCCTGATCTTCACCGGCGGATCGAACATCTCCATGATCCGCGTGAAGCGCACGCTCCTAACCACCGAGTCGTTGTCGACGTAGATCTCGTCCGGCAAGCCGCAGAGCGGGAACTCGGATCCCTTCTCCCTGGCAGCGTTCCCGAATGCGCCCAGCCACGCATGGGTGTCGTTGGCGGGGACGATCTGGGCCCACAGCGCACGGCTGTAATCGTCCACGACTGCGATGAACCAGATGTGGGGCCTCCGCTGGGTGCTCCTGTTCCGAGTGCGCTTGAGGGGCGACTCGTACAGGACAGATCCGTCCATGTCCTGGAAGAACATGGACGAGCCCGTGGAATCGATCTGCCAGAGCTGATTCGGATGCTTGGCCTCGAACCGGACGCCCGCCCGCATGTCCTGCCCGAGTTCTCGTTTCGTCAGCCCGTAGCCTCGACGCACCCGGTTGAGCGTCGCAACGCTCGGCATGGCGTGGCCTTCCCGGATGAGAACCTCTCGTGCTCGTGTGGTGCTCAGGGTCTTGCCCGTCGTCAGGAACAGAAACCGGTCTTCAAGGTGCCGACCCATCCGAACGCTTGCACCGGCGTCGGAGCGCCGCTGACGACCGGGGCGCACATCCCTTGTCGCAGCGTAGACGGTGCCCACGGAGCACCTGTGCCGCTCAGACAGTGCAACGGCTCGGACCTGGGCCATCGCTCCCGATAGCCCAGCCATCTCACGGCGCATCTGCTCCCTGGCCTGTGAGCCCAAACGCATGTCAGGCGTGATCCCCAGTCAGGTGCTCTGTGGTCGGGAATGGGAGCCTGCCGCGCTCCTCGCGCACCAGAACCATCATGTCATCGGCCAGCGAAGCGTGCACAGTCACAGCCTGGCCGAACAGCGTCTCGCGCTCGGGACGCGGCAGGTCCTGCACTCCTCTCAGCCACTCGCGGGCCATCTGGTTGATCTCAAGGAAACGCACCAGTGGCTCCACGGGTGCGTCCGGACCTTCCCTGGCGACCTTCTCGTAGTGCTGGCGAAGGGATGTCTCCTCGGCAACCTTCCTCTCCAGATCGTGGACACGCTCGACGGCTCTGGACTCGCCATGCTTGTGCCGGCGAACGGCCTCGCGCAGTTCTCCCGCCCGCATCTTCTCGATCTCGTCCAGGTCGCCGATGTCCTCCACGCTGCCGCCGTTCTCGAGCTCGCGAATCTCGTCGGGATCCAGCTCTGTAATCGCCAGGAGCTTCTTCACGCCAGAGTTCATGTTCAGGAGCGGCGAGCTGTCGAGGAGCCCAGCGGACTCCAAGAGGCCCGTCTCGGCCAGACGCTCAGCGATCCGAATGTGGTTGTAGGCGGTGCTGTGCCCGATCCCACATCCCTTACAGAAGGCGCGGAAGCCTTCGCCCTCAGATCGGAGACCTGTCGCCCTGTAGTGCTCCCTCGCTTGGACCAGCCGGCGCCCAATCTCGATCACGATGCGTGCACAATCTCTCCGGAAACCGACGATCTGCTCGGCCGTGCGGACTTCGTCGAACGGGGCGAGCCCTTCGACGATGGTGCGTGTCGCGGGGTCAAGGGCCTCCAGCGCATCATCTGTCGGCTCCGTGGCCGGGGATTCGAGCGGCCCGGCCATCGGGCTGACAGGTCCTCGTTCTGTGCTTCTCCTCGGCATGTTCGTTCCCTCCGTTGTGACCGGCGAGCGCGCTGGGAGAGCCGTCGTCGACTGTCGCGGCGCCGTGCACCCCCCGGTTGGGGCAATCAAGGCTCACTTCGTTGACGTGGGCCTGCATGTGCATCAGGTGCCACTCCGTCGTAGCTTTCCACGCCCCATCATCAGTCTGCGTGGCGCGACCGCATCTCTCCATCGTCCTCAAGTAGCGGCATAGTGTGCTCTTCTGGATCCCCGTCTGCTGGTGCAGAACGTTGAGCGGTCGCCCGGCCGGATCCTCAAGCAGACTGCGCTCGATCCGGAACAGATCCTCCAACCCCTGCATGCTGGCCTCACTCGGCTTTGCCGGCGGCCGCCGGCGTGGGAGAACGTTCCGTCACTTGCGGCGGCTCCTGATTCCCCGTGCTATCGTCGGAACTGTCGGTATCGGGTGCTGTATCGTGTCCCACCGGCGAACTCGGTGGAGGAGAGTCCCGTGCTCCCGAGTCGATGCTGGCCGGGATGTCGCCGTCGCCAGCGACGCCAAGACCTGGTCGGGGCGGCTTGGCAAGCGTGGGAACGCCGGCCCGTCGGCCGCCTCCACTGTGCGCCAGAGCAGCCAGTCGGCACGGTCCGTCAGCCTGACCTGAGCGTCCTGGGTCGACTCGTGGGCCTCGGCGGCCAGGCTTCCGATGCTCTGGACAACGACGGCTTCGCCATCCAAGATGTCGCCGGAAATGGCGCCGTCGTCGCTGTCGATGCCCTGGAGGTGACGAGCGTCGAAACCGGGAGGGATCGTACGCAGCACTCCGCGGGCGAGAGCATGCTCGCTCTCGGATGGCTCCATGAGTTGGGCGCGCGTCCAGTCGGAGATCAGGCGCTCGCGCGCAGGGCCGCGATCGCTGCACTTGGTCATCCGCCGGTACCTCGCCACAAAGCCGACCGCCCTCTCTCAGTTGACTGCGGGCGACGAAACGAGGATATTCCCGTTTCGGTGGCTTGCGGCCGGAATTGCTCTGTACGGGAGATAAGGCCATGACGGCCAGTGCGGTCTACTCCAATACGGAGGACTCGACGCCAAGACTGAGGCGTGCATCGGGAATCACGCCTTTGACCGTGAAGCGCATTAGCCGCCATTCCACAGCTATGTCGGATGACATGGTGGCTCAGATCTGTTTGGGTAGTGCTGGCGGTCATCTCCATTCCTCATCGGGCGATCTCGGCGCGGACATGTGTGGAATATGTGCCCCGTACAGGGAAATGTCAAGGGCGATATGATAGCAAACGATCAAACAGCAACTGGGGCTCGGCTGGCAATGCTCCGAGGACGAACGCCTCGCCGCGTGTTCTGCAACATTCTGGCCATTTCATCTACGAGCCTGTTCCGATACGAGCGGGGCCAGGTGTCCATGCCGGCGGACCTGATAGTCCGCATATGCGAAGTGACTGGTTGTAGGTCTGACTGGCTGCTGTTCGGCGAGGAGCCGATGCAGCGCGAGGAATTCGCGACGGGAGAGGAGGCAGAGGCCCCGCGCGAGCTCTGGATCGGGGGAGAGTTGCAGCGAGACGTGCCAGTTCTCGCGCGCATCCCTGCGGGGGAAACTAAGTCCTATACAGACCAGGACACTCCCGTCGGCGTGGGGGCCGAAGGCTACATCCTGGTGCCGGACCCCAAGGACGAGAATGCTTTCGCCCTAGTAGTCGAGGGCGATAGCATGGTCCCGGTATTGTCGCCGGGGGATGTCATAGTGGTGAGTCCACGCCGGAAGGAGGACCTGCGGCTGCCAATCGCGGTTGTGAAAATCAGGGGCGAGGACGTGGCAGTGAAGTTCCTGGACATCGAGAACGAACACGCGGTGCTGTCGTCGGAGAATTCGGCGTATCGTCCTATAAAAGTGAAGCATAGCGATATAGAGGTCGTCGGTCGCGTCGTAGGATGGCGGCACACGGTCACGGAGTAGTCCCCGTTGTGCCCCCCGGGGGCAAACCGGGGGGGGGGGGACCGCCGCCGGCCGCCGCATCATCAAGGCGAAGCGGCGGAAGCACGGCAAGTT
>CAZSJP010000014.1:0-6819 GCA_964606675.1 uncultured bacterium | reverse complement strand
CCGGTGGACAAACGGGGAGTGTGCGAACGGCAGCAGGCCGCATCATGGGACAGGCGCGACGCAGGCACTGGGCAGCCGGACCCGGCGTCGGCCACTCGCTTCGCGACGCTCGTGGAGCTGTCGTGCTGGGGGAACACATATGCGCCGATGTGCGCCCTGAGCGCCATCGGGTTCATGTCTGGTCTGGAGTGGCTGGGCGTATCTCGTTCCGCCCAAGTGTGCCGTTCTGTGCTATCATCGTGCTCGCTACCACCTCGCGTCCGGCCTACGCCACGGACCTACAACGACCCGAACGGCGCGCTCAGCACGCGCTGCCAATAGCCTGGCCGGCAGCCGATGTCTGCTACACAACACACTCCGATCGACGCACAACCGACTATGCTCCATTCTGCGTGTTTGGCGCCATGCTCGACGGGGTCAACTCGCACGATCAGTCGGACACGATCCGGAACCACCGCGAACGGCTGGCGATGGAGCGCCTGGCGACGTTCGGCCAGCGCAGAAGCCGGCTGATCGAGGCGAAGCGAATCCAGGACAGAGAGACTGCGGTGGCGCTCAGGGATCACGCGTTCGACTACTGCGATCGGCGCCAATTGTTCGGCACGCAGATGGACTTGAGCACGCTAGAACGCGATGTGGTGACGCTCGAGCATGCGATGGTGCCTGGCGGCGGGTCGATGCGCTCGGAGATCGTCAGGCAGGACGTGGATGTCGCGCAGGGGCCTATCTGGTATCGGTTGAGAGAGGTGTAGGAGGGTGTGGGTGGGTAGTGACTCCCCGTCAACCCTTCGTATCCTACTGGCACGGGGGCGTCTTGCTGGGAGGCAGCGCCTTCGCCGGCCAGGGCTGATCGTTCCCCCAAGGTTGGTTCTGGCCTGAGGTGTTCGGTGGGGGAGGGAAGCAGACGGCGTAAGGCCGCTGGCGCAGGGGGATTCGGATGAACGTTGTGCTCTTCTTGGGGGCTGGGTTCTCGCGGCCATTCGGTCAGCCGACCATGCAGGAGTTCTTGGAGGCCGCGCGAGCAAGCACTCGAATCACCGAGGAGGAGAAAGGCCTCATCGACGACCTAGTGCTTGAGGCGCGATCGGCAAACGCCTATCTGGACAGTTCTCCCACGAACATTGAGGACATACTGTCCTTCTCGGTTATGGCTGACCGGGTCGCGGCTGCTGGCGACGAACCAGCCCGCGCAGGGGTGCTCAGACACATACTCCACAGGATCTACTCAGATTCGCCTATGATCTACGACCCACCAACTAATGGCACTCGGGGTTCGCCGTTCTGGGAGCAATTCGACAGGGTGCCGGAACTCCTGGGTACTGACCTCTCGGACCCTCGTATCTCTCTCTCGGTCATCACGACCAACTATGACCTCAACGTGGAACAGGCGCTGGCGCGGATGGAAATGTTGAGTTCCCTGCCATTCGCTTGCCAGAGAGACCCACACGGCGGGAATGACCCGATGGGGGGGCTCTACCGGCACGATGGGATCCCTGTGCTCAAGCTGCATGGTTCCGTCAACTGGTTTGTTGACGACGAGAATGTCGTAACCGTGGAAGGGCGCATCATGTCGCTTGATAGCGGCATGCATGTGCCGTGGACTACTGCGTCGGACTACGAGTACCAAGGGACCCCGCTGATCGTACCGCCAACCTTCCTGAAGCCCGACCTTCGAGCGGAGTTGCGCCATGTGTGGACAACGGCTGCCGACGTCCTGCGTCAGGCTGAGTTGCTTATATTCGTGGGTTACAGCTTCCCTGAGAGCGACATCGAGATGCTGTACTTACTGGCCACGTGCCTGTGGCAGAATCCGAGGCTCAGGCAGATCATCGTTGCGGACATGAACGCCAGCGCGATCGTCCAGAGGCTCTACTCCCAGCAGCATCCGAAATTGGGGTCACACTTCACGCACCACCTACGTGCCATACACGGAAGCTGGGAGCAGACGCGCTTGCATCTCTTCGATCTGTAGCGTCGACGCTGCGCAGACCACGAGAAGCTACGCCGCTCGCCTCGCGCCTGTGAGCCGTTCGGCCTCGCCCGCCAGCCTGACGTACCTGCGGATAGGGCGAACGCACGCAGCGTGGAAGCCGTCGGTCTTCGAGACCGGCTCGGGCAGGCCACGATCGGAGTTGGTGGGCCATGCGAGTATCGGACGCTCGGCTCTGGTGACTATCTCGGCGATGCGAACTGCCTCGCGGGCGTCGTTCGTCAGAGGCAGGGTGGTGACGGGCCGAACTACTGCGGCGGCGGAATCGAGCACGGATACGATCCCCGATTTCAGAGCGTCACCACTACTCTCCGCCATCGCCCTGACCGCAGCGTCGACAGCGCCCTCCGCCACCCCGAGCAGCGGCGCTATCGTGCGCGCCTCGTCAGGCGGCCGCACTCCGTCGCTCGACGCCGCGAGCGCCTCGATTCGATTGGAGATCTGTGTCACCACCGAGCATTCGATGCCGGGCAGGAGGAGGCCGTCGCGGTTCTCAAGCTCGGTGAGAATCGGGAAGTAGGTCATGTCGCGCCTGCGAACGGTTTGGGATTCGATCTTCTCGGCCCGACCGGCGAAGTGGCGTTCTCGGTGTGCGTCCGGCCTGACGGAGGCCACCTGCCCGGGGGGGAACGCGGCCGAGGTTCGATTGAGCCATCAGCACCCGCACGGTGGTCAGGTCGGCCATGCGCATGAGCGCCGTACCCTCGTTCACGCCTGACGTCGCCGACGAGTTGATCTGCTCGTCTTCCACCGATTCCTTGAGCGCCGTACCGACGATGGGCGCCCGGACCGTCGTCTCGGCCATGCGCTCCAGGGCGAGCGACAGCGCCGCCTCGGTGCGCACGATGAGCGACAGCACACGGGCATGATCGAGCGCGTTGTGACTGTGATCCCCGAGCGACTCGGTTGTGGTGGGGCCTCCAGTGTGGGGCTTCGTCAACGCAGTGGACGACCGGCAGTGCACCATCGACACGGCACGAACAGGATCGGAAACCGGCCACACGATGGCGGAATCGTGGAAGGACTACTGGCGATCGCGGTGATCGTCCGAGGGCCTGGTTTCACGTGCCCGGAAGGCCGGAGGTGGCCCAGTTGCACCTCCACTACTGGGACTTCCTCGACGAGCGAAGCCGCACTGGCATAGCGCATCGCTGCGCCCTGAGCCCGGTCGCGCGGTACGCATTATGCATCGACGGCACTTGACATGAGCATCTCCTGTAGTATTGTACGCGACGACCGTAATGTTACATTTGTCGCACCAGGGCAGTAGTGCATCTCTGGTACCGGGGCGAGAGAGGGTGGCATGCGAATCTCGGAAGCGGAGTGGAAGATCATGAACGTGCTGTGGCGGAAATCGCCAGCCAGCGCAAGGGACGTGAAGAAAGCCCTCGAAGACGACACTGACTGGGCCTACGCGACAGTGAAGACCATCATGAGTCGCCTTGTCGAGAAGGGCGCGCTACAGATGAGTCGTCAGGCCAACACCAACATGTACACCGTGGCCGTATCCCGCCTCGATGCGCGAAAGATGGCGGTGCGATCCCTCCTCAACCGTGCGTTCGACGGTGCATTCGGGCCGCTGGTGCATTTCCTGCTCGAACAGCAGGAGCTTTCGGACAGCGACCGGGAGGCCTTGCGGCGTCACTCCGACAGCCTTGCGGACGAGGAGGACCAGAGATGACCCTCGTTAACGACCTCGCCGCGGTCTGGTGGTCATGGATGTGGCCCGTCGCGTGGCAAGTGAGCATCCTCGCCGCCCTGGTGCTCGTGCTGGACGTCGCGCTGCGCAAGTGGGTCTGGCCGCAGGTGTTGTACGCGCTTTGGCTACTGGTGTTCGTCAAGCTTCTGTTGCCAGCGTCTCTGACATCGCCGTTCAGTGTCGTCGGCTCGTTGCTGAGCGTCGCAGCTGCGCCCGCGGCCGAGCCGGCGTTGAGCATCGGCTCGATCTCGCTCCCGGCGTTTGCGGCCCGGATCGACGCGCCTGTGGAACAGTACATGTCCGCACAGCGACTCACGGCGGTTGAACCGATCGTTGGACTCTCGTGGACCGCGTGGGCGATGCTTGCCTGGCTGGGCGGGGTGCTGCTGGTGGTCGCGTGGGGCGTGTACAGAGTCCACTATCTGCGCCGGTCCTGCGCTCCGGCCGGGCGGCCTGAGCTGGAGGCGAGGATCGTCACGGCATTGCACGAAGCCGCCACGACACTCGGAATACGTCGACCACCGAGGGTCGTCATCACGGACAGTGTCACCGGCCCGGGAGTGCTGGGCGTGATGCGGCCTGTCCTGCTGATCGGACGCGAGGACATCGAGTACCTTGCGCCGGTCGACTTGAGGAATGTGCTGATGCACGAACTGGCTCACATCAGGCGTGGCGACCTGGTAGTGCACGCCTTGTCGATAGTGCTGCTGACAGTCCATTGGATCAATCCGCTGCTCTGGCTGGCGCTCAGCCGTGCGCGGCGCCATCGCGAGGCGTGTTGCGACTCCACGGTCGGCCGCGCGCTCAGCGATCAGACCCTCTCGTACCGAAGGACACTGCTCAAAACCGCTCAGCGCTTGCTGGATCGTCCGCAGGAGTTCTCGTTGGGATTCCTGGGCCTTGTGGAAGACTCCGCGATGATCGTCACACGTCTGAAGTGGCTTGAGCGAGCGCCATGGAAGAGACAGGGCACGATTGGCGCCGTCGTGACGGGGATTCTGCTGGTCGTGGGCATCGTCGTCGTGCCGATGACTCGGTCGACGGCCAGCCCCGAATCGTCGGAAACACACGGCGCCGCCGATGGTACGGCTCTAGCGAGACCCGGGCGCCCGATCGCGCCGACACCTCCTGCGATCCCGGAGGGTGAGCCGCGCGACTGGTCGGAGGCCGACACGGAGCGCTACATCTTCGAGTTCGGTGCGTATCTAGATTCGTTCGCTGTGTACCCCGCCGCCTACAGCGGCTATGTTGCCAGGACCGCGACCTACCAAGAGAGCGTTGGGGGCAGGTTACTCGTCGAGATGCGGGCTCGACCGCCTTCCGCGGATGGTTCTGTGGAGCGGCCGCCGAGCACTGAACCAGCCGCAATCGACCGGGCCGGGCATGTCTTGTACGAGCTTGCCCGCCGCGGCCCACACGGGGACCTGCCGCACGATGAACCGTTGCCAGACGATGCGCCGCTGGACAGTCGCCCCGAGATCGTATCCGGAGGTAGCGATCCCACCAGTGCCTCCAGCGGACCGATCGTACGTGTCGATGTCAGACTGCTGGTCGGGACCGATGGGGCTGTCGACAGCGCGATGGCGCTGGTTGGCGATTCGTCTCTCCACGCGGAGGCCCATGCGGCTGCGATGAAGATAAGATATGCACCGATGACGATGGAAGGACGTCCGGTGCGGGTAAGTCTGACGCGCTTCGTGGGAGTCGACACGTCGAGCACGGGCGGGCGTTCGGAAACCGATGGTCCCCGTGCTATCCCGACGGCGGACCAGGGCGCAGACTCGGCCGACGACACCGTGTACGACTTCGATGACCTGGACCAGCCGATCAGACCGGTACGAATGGTCGCTCCGCGCTACTCAGACTCGGACACTGTCCTCACCACCGACGACTGGGTTTGGCTCGACGTCGTTGTAGGCCCCGATGGGCGTGTGGAGACGGCGCGCGTCGTGCAGGGCTTTCCGGTGCTTCACGAGGGGGCAATCGCCGCCGCGCTGAAGACCGTGTACTCGTCGCCCACGGTCGGGGGCAGGCCGGTTCGGGTGAGAGACAGGCTTGGCCTCATGTCCCCGGCGCTGCCACCGGAAGCCACGGCCCCAGAGAAGATGTTCCACCCCGCCTACTTCAGTTGGCTTGAAGGCGGTGGCTACGAATGGACGGCCAACCGTCGGCTGCCGCACGAGCCGGTGTTCGACGTTGTCGGGGCGGCCATCGACCGGGTGATACTTGCTGAGCCGCGGCGGGCCGACGTGCTGGAGATGATGCGGAACGTTCCACGACCGCGCTGGCTTGCGGTGCACGTCCGGTGGCTGTACGGAGACGACGGGCTACCACTGCGAGTCGAGGCGGAGGTCGGCCGAGGTGCGCTTGAAGAGGTCGATGGGCGGAAGTGGACCGACAGACATCGCCGGATGCGGACGGACGTCGGGACGCCGAGCGTCGTGGCGGCGACACGCTTTGCCGTCCGCGGCGCACTGGCGGAGCTATCCAACTCGCTCGACGTGCCGCTCTCGGGGAGTGCACGGCTGATGGTTGGGTACCGCCCCGAGACGTTCCGCTGATCGAGCGCGGGAGGCCCGAGCGGGCCCCAGCGGTCAGACGCGCAACATGGGTAACACAGGCGACGAAAGGGGCGATTCGTGACCGGAAATCTGACTGACGACCTTGCAGCGGCTTGGTGGAACTGGATGTGGCCCGCTACGTGGCAGGCGAGCATCGTCGCGGCGCTGTTCGGCGTCGCAGCCGCTTCCGACCCAGCGGCGGCGCTGGCAGTCGGCTCACTCTCACTTCCTGCCGTTGGCGTGCGACCCGCTAGGTGGAAGACGTTTCACACGATCCGACTCCACTGAGGGGGTACGCCATGTCTCGCAGAATCCCACTCGTCATGTTCGTGCTGTGCGTCTGCTTCGCGTCGATCACAGTGGCACAGACGAGCATCGGCGGCAACATCACCACGACAACTTGGACCGCGGACACCAGCCCGTACCGCGCGGCAGACCTAGCCGTCGTGCGCGGACGGAACAGCAGCGTGCAGTTCGGACTCCCATACAGCTTCGCATGTCCCGTCGTGGGCTCGACCCAGCCGGGAGCAACCGTGTCATTGTTGCCCTCGAGCGTTCGAGGCACGACA
>CAZSJP010000013.1:0-19461 GCA_964606675.1 uncultured bacterium | reverse complement strand
CACCGGCAGCATGCCGGGCATGGCGGCATCGACGAGCGAGACCTGGAGCGCAACTGTGCCGGAGGTGCGCTCGGCTACGGCGACGTGACGGTGACGACATCGATCCCCATGTTCAAGAAGATCCGCTTCCACTCGCGCGATAGCCTCGGATTCGAGGAACTGGAGTTGCCGCCACAGACGCTGGAAACGGTCGCGTTGTGGTTCGTGCCGCCGGAAGACGTCGTCGCCTACATGCGCGAAGAGCGCTTACTGGCAGGCGATGCGCTCGTGGGCATCGCGAACGTTCTGGTGGAGGTCGCCCCGCTGTTCGTCATGTGCGACGCGCAAGACGTTGGCACCGTGGTCGACGCGAAGAACCTGGGCCGGGACGCGCTGTTTCTGCACGACCGCTATCCCGGCGGCATGGGTTTCGCCCGACGCTGCTACGACAGCTTCGACGAGGTCTTGCGGACCGTCGCCGAGGTGATCCGCAATTGTAGCTGCGACGACGGCTGCCCGTCGTGCGTAGGGTCGGCGATTCCCCCGTCGGCCATGACCGATCTCGACTCGGCAACACGCGGCCGTATACCGATGAAAGCGGCAGCTAGGTTCATGCTGGAGGGGATGACGTAGGGATCGGGAGGCGACCTAGTCTTGTGCCTGGTTCGGTACGACTAACTGGTGGGCGATTGAGCCGGGGAACCGAGACGCTAGGCGCCCAACATACTCGGCCAACCTTGTCGCACAGACGGCGTCCACGCTGTACACGTACGCCAGCCACCCATTGATGTGGTTCACCGTCGCCTCGTCAGCGTTGTTCTTCCCAGAACACGCGCGGTGTATTTGGGCACGGAGGCGGCGGTAACGCCGCCGACCAACGCCGATGTCTAGTTCATTGACCACTAGGCCAGTAACTTTGCGGCATCTGGATGGTCCGGCGAAGCGAGTCTTGTGATCATTGAGCCGGAATCCCTCCGACTCAACAATCCGTCGCACGAACCAAGATGTGGACGCGAGTGTACGGTACGAGCGAGCCGATAGCGCAAGGTCGTCGGCGTAGCGGGTGTACATGATGCCTCTTTTCCCCACGTAACCCATTATCCTCTTGTCAAGTCGCCAGCACACCAAGTTCGCTAGCTTGGGGGATGTTGGTGCGCCCTATGGCAGTTGGTCGCGAAACACACACACTGATGTCAGGGTTGCGGAGACACGCTTGTCGTAGCCCAGAGTACGGAAGACAGAGAACACACGACCGGCGCTGACACTCGGGTAGAAGTCCTCGATGTCGAATGTCAGTATCGCGTTCGCTCCGATATGAGCCCGTGCGTTGTCCGCGGTGCTGCTGCCACGCTCGAATCCTTTGCACGCGGACGATGACACGAGTTTGTCGAGTATGCTGCGCAGCACCCACGCCTGAAGCGCCTTCATCTCGCGCGACGGCTGCGCTATGAGCCGGAATCCCCCGGATTTCTTGGGGAGCTTGTAGGTCAGGTACTGCTTATTCGGGAACCGCACCAGTCTATAGAGCAGGCCTTTGGAGAGGTGGGTTAGGCGAGAGAGCGAATCTAGATCGCTGATGAGGGGCAAGCCCAACAGTGTCAGTCTGGCTAGATCAAGCATGGGCGTCGTACCCAGCAGAGGCTGGTGCCGACCTTACTTCCATCGAACGGCGGCCATGGCGGCGCTCTTCCCGCGACCACCATGGTCGCAACAGTGCTTGGCTTCCATCTCGGACGACGAAACATCGTCCACTGATGCCGAAGCATCGCCTAAGGTCGGCACCCTCTGAGTCAACAGATTCCGCGACTACAGTGAAGACAGCCGTTTGCCTCTAAGCCTCCATGTCAGAAGGTTCACACGGATGTCGTCCATCGCCTTGAGATCATACGTGTGTCGGTGCCCGCTACGAGTACCGAGCTTGAGGAACGCTTGCGTTCCATCGTGGGTAAGCAAATACCCATCAGGTCCGGCCTCTATCTGTCCTCTCCCCAGAAGGGCAGACAGCGCGGCCGTTGTCAGCGACGGCGCTCGCGCATCGCCGCATCCTGGGGCGGCTGCCACAAGTTGGACCAACTCATTTCGTGACACGGGTCCGAGCAGGTACACGCACGATAGAACGTAGTGGGGAGCTTGAACTAGGTTGCTTACCCTTGCCGGCTTGCCCCGGCCTCGGTAGAGATCGCGGACCGCATGCCAGACTTGCCATTCCATCGACGGTGGATCACCAAAATCCCCGAAGATGCATCGGCCCTCATCCCTGTCTTTCATGAGCCGTAGCGGCCCGTAGTTGATGAAACTCTTGTCTCGCCGATAGCGCTTCTTCAGTACGCAAACTAGTTTCGGCCGCAGTCTGTCAGTGTTGGCGAAAGCCCCGAGCTCCGCGATGGCGCCTGCACTCTCGACCACCAACACGACTGCGTCAACGCTGTCGGCCAGGACGTTCTCAAGATTCAACAGCTTCTCGTGACCAGCCCCAAAAAGGAGGTCCTCAAAGAGATCCTCCGCAGTGAAGACATCCATGTACATGTTCCGCAGACCCTCACCCAGTTGGGACCTCACTGAACGTTCTTCCATGCCGCCGCACAAAAAGACGGTTGGTCTGAGGCTGTAGAGACGGCTGTACACCGTTTCGTGAATAGTGTTGGCCAACTGGTTGAGTATTGGCCCGTGGATAGCCCTCGAACTCACGCTTTCGCCTCCCGCGAAGCTGTTTACAACAATCCAAGGGTACAGTGGTATCGCTCAAGGGAGCAATGCCCTGGTGTTGGCCCCCGTCTTCTCGCTAAGCCGAATACCGTGGCGCTACCGACGCGAGCTATACCAGCGTGCTGGTCATGCAAGCCAGACCCGCCGCGTCGAGGCGCGAGAGCATCGGCTTCACGAGCGTCGACGCCACCTCGAACTGCGCCGGTGACGTCAACGGTGACGGCATCCCCCGCCTCACTGTCACCTCAACGCCGCCTAGACCGTCGCAACAGGGAACATGGCCGTTCGGGCGTGCCGGCGACCCATGGCGCCCACGATCCGCATAGCAGCGTGAATATTCGATTCCGGGGCCATCAGGATATTGACAATGTCATCTAGCCCATTATATTCAAGGGGAGTGACGACACCCATTGATACAGAACGAAGGGTGTCACGGCAGCATCGAAACAGTGCTGGGGAAGGTTTCGGATGTACCAGATCATCAGACGGATTCAGCGGTTATCGGCGGCGCTCAACGGCATCGCTGGGACGCGCGCACGCATTCTGACTTGTATCGCAGGCGGAACCGCAGGCTGGTTGCTGGGGGGTGCGGTATGACGATGCCGATCGAATCGGGCGCAAGCCTTCGCGGCGATATGCCGCCGCGGCTGTATTCGCTGGATGAGGCACTGTCGCAAGTCGGCATCACGGAGCCCACCTACTATCGGTGGCTCAAGGCCGGCAAGATGGAAGATATGCGACTCCGTGGACCGCGCCGCAAAGCGTATTTCACCGCCGCCGCGGTGGCCTCCCTTCGGGCCATGGCGACGCACGTCGACATAGTCGCCGAAGATGCGGAAGATATCGCCGATCTGGGCAGTGGGGGACTCGTATGATAGCCACCTGGCTGCAAAACATTGTGCGCGAACGGCTTGCGACCGCAACGACGCAAGCGTTGGCGATTGCTGCTTTGCTGCTCCTGGCTCCGATGGGTGTGCGCGCCGACGTCTCGAACGTCACTGTGTCGCTCACGAACCAGAACGTCGGTGAGGGTGCGGCCTACACAATCTCCCTGACGCTCGGAACGAACCTCGGCAACAATGGCGACTACGTCATTACGTTTCCGACCGGCACCGGCGGCCTCGGGAGCCTCACAAATAGCGACGTGCAGATTACGAACGTCACTGCCGGCGGCGACAAAGACACCGACGGCTTGGCGGTCTCGGGCACCCAGCTCACTATAGGTAACCCGAACGGCCTCTCGACAAACGCAGGGAACCTGATCCAGATCGTTGTCGGCAACACCGGCGGCAATCAGGTGACAAACCCGTCGACCGAAGGCACCGATTACACTATAGACGTCAACACCACAGCCGAGACGAACAACGTTACGTCCAGTACGTACACTTTGGTCCTTGCCGAGATGACCGCGGCCGCGATAATTCTCAACACGTCCACCGTGAACACGGCATCGACGTATCAGTTCGAGTTCACCTCAAGCAAGCAGGTGGATGCAAGCGAGTATTTCCACATCATATTCCCGACGGGTACGACGCTCGGAACGGCAACCGCATCGGAATGGACGGTCAACAGCGAGCAGCCGACGTCGGTAACGTTTACCGGTGGCGCCCTGCGCGCCAGCATTCAGGTGGCAAGCAACGTATTGCCCGGTGGCGTGACGATCGCGCACAGCGGATCGAACCTCACCAACTCCACGACCCCGTCGAGTTCGCACACGGTGAAGGTGTTCTCCTCGACGGCTTCCGACGGCACGGGCGCTCTGGACGACACCACGACCTCCAACGCCTTCATCCTGACGAACTCGGCCGCGCCGACGGTGACGGGCGTCACCGTGAGCCCGACAACGGTCAGCAACATCGCGTCGTACACCATAGCCTCGGCGCTCGCATCCAATGCGGGCCTGGCGATCGGCGATACGGTCACCTACACGTTCCCAAGCGGAACGACGATCCCCTCGTCGATGTCGACCGGCGACGTGACCTTGACCCACGCGGCGGCGGCGGTCAGTGTCGGCAGTATCGTTACCGATCCGACGAATCGCACTGTGGCGTTGGTGCTGTCGGCTGCCCTGGCAGCCAGCGGCCCCGATACTGTCGTGTTCGCGGTAGGCGCAGCCATCGCGAACCCGTCGTCCTCCGGATCGTCGTACACAGTGACGATGAGGACGACCTTGCAGCCGACGGCGGGAACGTCGAACACGTACACAATCGCCAGCAGTTCGACGCTTACGCCCGCCAACGTCGCGGTCAGCCCGAATACCTTCAAGACGGCCGCACAGTACACCGTTTCGTTCTCGGTGGGCGATGCGGGGGCGCTGACGAACGGCTCGCACTACATCAACGTCAAGTTCCCCGTAGGCACCACCGTGCCGGCCAGCATATCGGCGTCCTACGTCACCGTGAACAGCGTACAGGTCTCCGGCGGCGTGACGCCGAGCCCCGCTACGCGCAGCGTGACGTTCACCACTGGCGTCGATATCGCCAATAACGAGGCGGTCACGGTTGTGTTCGACGCGGCGGCTAATATCAAGAACCCGACCAACACGGGTGACTACACCGTGTCGGTGAGCACGCAGATGGAGTCGGCGGTGACGTCGAATTCCTACGCGATCATCGAAAGCCAGGTGTCGACACCGACAATCACGTCAGGTTCGAACCAGCCACTTGTGGCCACTGCCTACACCGTCGCGTTCAACGTTGGTGCCGGTGGCGACCTTACGTCGGGCTCAAGTACGATCACCATCGACTTTCACGATTCCACAACCGTGGCCGCCAGCGTGAGCGCCAGCGACATCACGGTCAATGGGACCACCGTCTCGCTGACGCCGTCGGTGACGACGAACGAGTCGAAGATCACATTCACCTCGCCGGTATCGGTGTCGGCCAACGGAGCCGTGTCGGTGGTCGTCCAGGTCGGCATGACAAACGCAAGGGTCGGCTCGTACACCGGCAGCGTCCACACGAGCATCGAGTCGACTCCCGTAACGTCCAGCAGCTACTCGATCACGACCGCCACGTCGGTTACGAGTGCAAGCGTCACCAGCAGTAACACGGCCGTATCTGGCAGTTCTACGTACACCATTACGTTCACGACCAACAGCGCCATGGAAGGCACCGACGGCCACAGCGTCTACATTGATTTCCCCGACAATTTCGACGTCAGCGGCGCAAGCGGCACGGTAGCGGACGACGGCGATGGCAACGAAACGCTTGACGCGACCAATATCGACAACACGCCGTCCACGATCCAGTTCCTGCTCAGGAACCACGCGAACACGGACATCGCCGCCTCATCGGTCGTGACGGTCACGGTTAATACGGTCACGAACCCGGCAACGGGGCAGGGATACCACATAAAGGTCTACACGACGACCGACGCGAACCCCGTAACACTGCCTCACTTGGTGGTAACTTCCAGCACGGTGCTGGCGAGTGCGTCGGTCACGCCGGACCCTCTCACGGCCAACACTATCGCGTCTTACTCGATTGCGGTCACCACCGCCGCCGACGCGGTGATGGAAGCGTTGGTCGATTCGTTCTTCGTCCAGTTCCCGGCCACGGCGACGTTGCCGGCGAGCATCTCCGCTAGCGACGTCGTCATCAACGGATCGGTCGCGGGTGCAGTAGGCGTCAGTGGACAGATAGTGCAGGTCCAGATCCCAGCAGAAATCTCTGCTAGCACGGCTGTGACGATCTCGATATCGTCGGATGCGGGGATCCTGAACCCGACTGCGACGGGCTCACAGACATGGACGCTTAGCAGCAACATCCAGACGACCACTACGACGGCGAACGCGACGATCTCGGCGATCACGAACGTTAGCGCTGCGAACGTGACTCCCAGCCCGTCGACAGTCAACTCGTCAGCGCAGTACACTCTCGACTTCACGATGGGCGGCACGGGGCTCTCGAGCAGCGAGACGATCACGGTGACGTTCCCGGACAACACGAGCGTTCCGTCGTCGATGGATGCGGGCAACGTGACGGTCAACGAAGCGGGTACTGGCCAGACGTTAACGTCCATCGCCACCAACGCGGCGACGCGTGTCGTTACGATCACAATGGGCGAAGCGGTTGCCGCGGCGGCATCGATGCAGATCGTGTTCAGCACGGCCGCGGGGCTGTCCAACCCGTCGACGGTAGCGAGCACGTATACGCTCACCGTGGCGGCTACGGGCAACGGCTCGACCGAGTCGAACGTTTACGACGTCACGAACAGCCAGGTCTCATCCGCGACAGTGTCGGTCAGCCCCAGCATTCAGAGCGGAACGGGAGCCTACACAATCGACTTCAGCGTCGGCTCGGGCGGCGCGCTCACTGCCGGTTCGAACACGATCGAGATCACGTTCCCATCGGGGACGACTCTACCGGCGTTCATGGCAGCATCGGACGTAACCGTGAATGGTACCATCTTGAGCGGCGCACCGACCATCAGCGGTCAGGCTGTGACGCTTACAACGCCTGTCAGCGTCTCCAACGGCGGCGCCGTGACGGTGGTGTTCACGGCCGGAGCATCGATAACTAACCCGGCTATCGTCAGCACCGGCTACACGTTGCAGCTATGCACCAGCAAGGAGACCACCAAGGTCATTGCCCAAGCCTACTCGATCACTCGCGGCTCGGACGTATCGAGCGTGAGCGTGACGCTCGGCACTTCGACGTTCAGTACCACCTCCACCTACACTCTCGACTTCACCACCGGAACGAGCGGGATCGCGTCGAGCGACTCGCTCTACGTGGTGTTCCCGTCTGGCACGACGGTTCCTGGTACGTTCACGGCTTCGACGGTGACTCTGAACGCGGTCGCAGCCACTGCGGTGGCAGCGTACCCGTCTGATCGAATAGTCCGGGTGACGAGTGGCACGACGGTTAGCGCTTCGACGGCGACAACGCTTGCGTTCACGAACGTCGGCGGCGAGTTGATGACCAACCCGAGCACCACCGGCAGCAACTACACGCTGACGCTACGCGTGGACTCGACCGAAGCTCCGGTTACGTCATCGAAGTACACGGTTACATCGTCGACCACTCTCGCCAGCGTGACGGCGTCGCCTTCGCCGGCCACGACGGGCTCCGCGGCCGCGTATACGATCGGGGCGACCACGGCGTCGAACGGTGCGCTGGCTGTCGGCGACAGCATCGTGGTGGTGTTCCCTGCGGGCACGACTGTGCCTGCTTCGATGACTGCCGCCAACGTCTCTGTCGACGGGGTGACCGCGACCTATGCACCTGTCATCAACCAGGGATCGCGTCGGGTTGCGGTTGTGACGCCGGTTGCGGTGAGCGCGTCGACGACGTTCGAGCTGATCTTCAGCGCGAGCGCGGGCCTCAACAACCCGGCGACGGCGACGGACTACACGCTCACTGTGGCCACGAACATCCAGCCGACGGCAGGCACGTCGTCGCCGGTCTACACGATCGCGACGTCGGCAACGGTATCCTCGGCAACGGTTACGCCCAGTCCGGCTACGGTGAACACGGTGGGCGAATACACGATCAACTTCACGCTCGGTGGCGTGACGGCACTGGTAGCGGGCGATACGCTGACGTTGACGTTCCCGAGCGGAACCGTCGTGCCAGCCACGATAGACACGAGCGCTGTGACAGTGACCGACGATGGATCGACCGTGGACGAGCACGCGACCAACGGCACGACAACCGACGCGGGCAACCGGATCGTGTACATCCGCGTCGCTGCCGGGATCGCCGTCTCGTCGGTGATCGAGGTGACGTTGTCGACGGCTGCGGGCATCAAGAACCCGACTACTGCGGGCAACTCGAACACGATAACGGTGGCCGCGACGAACAACAACTCGGCTGCGTCGAACGTGTATACGATCGATGCGAGCACGGTTACCGCCGGCACGGTGACACCTAGTCCGACTACGGAGAACACCGCCGCGGAGTACACGGTTGCGTTCTCAACGGGCGCCGGTGGCGCTCTCACGACCGGCACGCACACGATCACCGTCACGTTCCCGAGCGGGACGACGGTGCCGTCTACGATGGCTGCGAACAAAGTCACGGTTAACGGCACGGCCGTCAGCGTTGCTCCGACGTGCAACACGTCGAACAGGACGGTGCAGGTCACTACACCGGTTGACGTCTCAGCCAGCTCCGCCGTGTCGGTGGTATTCACGTCCGCGTCCGGTCTGGTGAACCCCGGCGACGGCACGAATTACACGGCTTACGTTCAGATGTCCCCGGAGCCGACGAACGTCCAGACGAACACGTACAGCATCACCAGCGGGTCGGACATCTCAAGCGTCTCCGTCGCTCTCGGCAACGCGGCGATCGACAGCGTGTCGACCTACACGATCACGTTGACGACGGGCACCGGCGGCCTCAGCACGAGCGATACACTGTTCGTGCAGTTCCCCTCCGGCACGACGGTTCCGGCGAGCATCACCAACACGACGGTGACGATCGACGGCACAGCGAGCACGGCGGTCACCACGACCCCCGGCAGCCGCCTGGCGCAGATCGAGTCGAACTCCACTGTAGGCGCGAGCACGTCGTGCACGCTGATCTTCACCGACGTCGCCAGTCAGAAGATGACCAACCCGTCGAGTTCGGGCAGCAACTACACGCTGACCGCGCGGATTGGGAACCTGTCGACGCCGATCACCTCGTCGGTATACACGATCACATCGCTGCCGACCGAGACGTTGGCACAGGCTACCGTGACTCCGTCGCCTGCGCCCGCGGGAGCGACGGCAGCCTACACGATAGCAACGACGACGGGTGCCAACGGGGCGCTCGCGGTGGGCGACTCGATAGTCACCAGCTTCCCTTCCGGGACCACGGTACCGGCGTCGATGACGGCTGCCAACATCACCGTCAACGGCACGGCTTGCACGGTTGCGCCGACGATCAGCGGCCAGACGGTGAAGGTCGTCACGGCGACGGCAGTTAGCGCGTCGACCGCGCTAAGCCTGGCGTTCAGCTCATCGGCAGGACTAATCAACCCGACAGCGGCCAGCTACGCCCTCGACACGCTCTACAGCAACATCGCGCCTGTCGGCCCTGCAACGGCTTCGTCGAACTACACGATAGATGCAGCGTCGACCGTATCGTCGGCAGGCGTGACTCCGTCGCCGGCGACTATTAGCGCGACGGCTCAGTACACCCTGACGTTCACGATCGGCAGCACTGCGGATCTTGCGATCGGCGTCGACATTATCTCCGTAGTGTTCCCGTCGGGGACGACAATACCGGCGAGCATCTCGAAGTCTTCGATCACGGTCAACGGCGTCAACTCCGATGCGGTCACGGTCACGAACGATACGGTTCACGTTCGGGTGGGGAGCACGATCTCCGCCAGTGCAGCAGTGACGATGGTGGTGAAGTCGGCAGCCGGCATCTCGAACCCGGGCACGGCGAGCAACTACACTCTGGGCCTCTACACAAGCAAGGAAGTCTCGGAGATCGCGTCTCAGGTCTACGCTATCACGGCCAGCACGGTCAGCGGCGTCACGGTCGCCGTGAGCAATCAGCTGACCAGCCAGGTAGCGCAGTACACGGTATCGTTCACCACCGGCAGCGGCGGCGCGCTGACGGCCGACGTCGGCACCATCGAGATAACGTTCCCGAGCGGCACGACACTCGGTGGATCCATCGCAAGGTCGGTCACCGGCACGCCGAACCTGACGGTCCAAGGGGTCGACGCCGCCACCGTGACCGTCAGCGGCCAAGCGGTGACGATTACGACGCCGACGGGCATCGCCGCCAGCACCGCGGTGACGGTCATCTTCGCTTCCGACGCGACAATGTTGACGAACCCGACAACGGCGAACAACAACTACCAGGCGAGTGTGAAGACCAGCGCGGAGGCGACGTCGGTGACATCGTCGACTTACGCGATCACCACCACCACGACGTTGTCGGAGCTAGTGGTGACTCCGAGTGCGAACGCAGACGGCGTGACCGCAACCTACACGATCGTCTTCAAGCTCGGCAGCGCGGGCGCGCTCACGGACGTGGACAGCTTCAAGGTCGCGTTCCCAACGGGCACGGCCATCGCGTCGCTCCTGACGACCGACGTTACCGTAGAGAACAACGCTACCGGCGCCGCCAACCCAGCCGTGGCTCCGAGCATTGACGGTCTCGAGGTCGGCATCCGCGTGCCGTCGGGCAAGTCGTACGCCAACAGCGACTCGATCACGATCATCGTATCGAACGCCAAGATCACGAACTCGACGACGACGGGCACGAACAAAAGCCTGTCGGTCTGTTCCAACGAAGAGCCGGACCCGGTATCGTCGGCAACCTACACGATCATCTCCTCGTCGACGTCGCTGACCTCCGCCACGGTCGTCGTCAACCCCGACACGATCTCAGCCACGGCGCCGGTGTACACGCTGACGTTCAACACGGGGTCGAAAGGCGGCCTCGCGGCCGGCGACGCTCTGACGGTGACGTTCCCCTCGGCGACGACGGTTCCGGCAAGTATGGCCGAGGCGAACGTTCGCGTGAACGGAACCGCGCCCACGATCACCCCCGTCACCAGCGCTGCCGGCAAGACGGTGACGGTGCAGGTGCCGGCAACGATCGACACGTCGACCCAGATCGAGCTTGCGTTCCTGACCGGCTCGGGGCTGCAGAACCCCGCCTCAGCGACATTCTACACGCTGACGGTGGCCTCCGAGGTGGAGACGACAGCGGTGACGTCGTCGTCCTACGGGATCAGCGACGTAAACCAGACCGGCACATTGGTAGTCTCCGCCGGCGAGTCGACCCCGTCGAATCAGACGATAAGGGTCACCGACGACAGCTTGCTGGTGGTGCAGATCAAACTCGTCGCGTCGAGCTACGAGAACATCAACCTCACGAGCTTCAAAGTTACCGCGAACGGCACCGGCGACGACAACGCCGACATCGACTCGGTTCGCGTCTACCTCGACGCCAACAACAACGGCGCGCTTGACGGCGACACCTATCTGGGTAGCTCGGACTTCTCATCCGACGACGGTACCGCAACCGTCACCATAAGCACGAGCATCAACGCAGGCGCGACACTCCGATGGCTGGTCGCCTACAAGATGTCTTCCTCCGGGTTCAGCGGAAAGACCTACTACCCGACCATCGTCAACAACACGTACCTGACCGCTACGGGCGCCACCTCGAGCAGCCCCATCGCAGGCGACTCGCTCACGGTGACCGCAGCACCGATCACGGGCGCTACCCTCACGCTGCCGGCTGCCGAAGTGACCGTCGCCGGCACGGACATATCGCCGGGCGGTGCGGCGCCGGGATCTCAAGACGTCGGGATGCTGAAGCTGCAGTTCACGGCCGACTCGGCCGGCGCCACACTCAACACGATCAAGGTCAACAACACACGCTCCGGTGGCGGCACGTTCGACGCAGCCGACATCGACTCGGTCAAGATATACCTCGACACCGGCAACGGCTCGTTCTCGACAGGCGATGACACGTTCCTGGGCGGCACGACCGTCACCGGCGCATCCGGTGGCAGCGGCACAGTGACGCTCTCAAGCAGCCAGACGATAGGCATAACCGCGGCGACGTTCTTCGTTGCCTACGACGTCTCGTCGAGCGCGGGCATGACCAACAACGGTGCCGCACAGCTCGTGGACAACTCCTACATCGGCGTATCCGCGCCTGCGACGGTAGCCACAACCAATTTTATCATCGAGACCACGTCCGAGACGACGCTGCCGGTCGAGCTGACGTCGTTCGAAGCAACCCCGTTGAGGGATGCGATCGAGCTGCTGTGGACGACACAGTCCGAGACCCAGAACGCCGGATGGCGCATCATAAGACTCGAGGTCGAAGACGTGTCCGACACCGCTTCGCTCTCGAAGGATGCGCGGAACGACTACCGTAACTCTCGTCTGAGCAGAGCCGCCGACGTGGCGTTCCTGTCGGGTCAGGGTAACAAGCCTACGCCGACGGACTACCGCTACATCGACGCCGCTGGCGATGCAGGCACTACATACGCATATTATCTCGTCGACATAGACTTCGACGGTTACGAGGTGGTGCACGGACCGGTGTTCGCCACCTCGGGCGTGCCCGGCAGCTACCGGCTCGGACGCAACTTCCCGAACCCGTTCAACCCGTCCTCGACGATCAACTTCGATCTGCCCGCGGAGAGTCGCGTCCGGATCGCCGTCTACAACACAACCGGGCAGCGGATCAGAGTGCTGCTCGACGGAATCGTGCCGCCGGGATACCACAAGGTCGCGTGGAACGGCACCGACGACACCGGAAGAGCCGTCGCAAGCGGCATGTATCTATACAGGATACACGCGCAAGGCGTCGCTTCGGACCACGGGTTCGCTCAGACCAGGACGATGACGCTGCTCAAGTAGGGCCGGCTACGCGGAATCGGAGGCGAGGGCGTCATACGTCGATACCCTCGCCTCGATAGTTACCGGTGGGGATGGGTTGGGGTGTATTCAGCCCAACCTATCCCTCTGTGTTGCACCGACCAGAAGACGCGTGCCACTTACCACGAATGAACGTAGTGCCCGACGCCGGGGAACCATATCCAGTCGACGAGGAACGAGTAGCCGATGCCCGCCGCATAGCCGCAGGCCAGGCCCAGAAATAGCGGCTTGCTCTTGTTGTATAGGGCAACGCCCCCAACATGAAGCACAACCGACTTGGCCAGCCACGCCATGAACACCATGAGTACCGAATTGAGCGTTGCATACGTCGTCGCGATGGTCATCCCGATGGGTGCGAGCGGCCACCAGTAGAATCGGGCGCGAAGCAGGCTAAGGAGCATGAACGCTCCGGCGCCGATGCCGAAGAATAGCCAACGGTCCCACGCGGCGGGCAAGGGATCGTTGATGTACTTCGAGGTGAGCGCGAACATATGCCTGCCCGCTGCCGAAAAGGGGTAATCCCGGAAGTTGAACGCCCCCATCGAGTAGCCCATGACGATGGTGATCAGCAGGCAGACCAGGATTCCGATTACCATCGCCGCGACAACGGCCGTAACCATGCGGCATGCCGAGCGAACCTCGGCAGCCAGTTTCGCAGCCTGCATGAACGGAGCCATGAAAAGGCCCTTGCCCTGGCTGATGAACGCATACGTGAACGTGAGCATGGTGATCGACGCGCCGGAGTAGTTGACAGTCCCAAGGCCGTACGCGGTGAAACTCTGGGCCGTGAGGGGGCCACGGACATACGGCAGGCCGGTCTCGCTCACGATGCGCGCGATGCCCACGAAGATGATGAGCGTCGCGAAGGTCCACGCGATCGCCATCGTCCATTCCATGCCGGCAACGTGCAGCCAGGAAACCACGTAGATCAGCGATCCCAGCCCCACGAACACAGCCACGCGGAAGCTCAGCAACTCACGCGGGTCGTCGTTCAGAGGGCCACCGCGTACCGCTGCCTTCGCGACGAGCCGCAGGTGATCGCGGGCAGTCCACAGCCCCCACAGAACCAGCGCCGTCATGGCGCCAAAGCCCTCCCACGCCGCCATGGGGTCGATTGACGACCAGTCGTCCCCCATCGCGCCGACGGTGTACCCGAGACGGGTGAATACCATGTGTTGGAGTCCGATGATCAGGAAGAAACTCCACAGGCTAAGCAGCGCGGCCGTATTCGCGTGGTAGCACAAGCCCAGGGTCAGCAAGTTGAACCTGAGGGCGAACCAGGCGAACCCTGGGAAGAGGCTGAACGATCCGTAGTTCAGGGCGATGACTGGCCAGCCCACGTTGAAGAAGCCAATCGAGTTCCACGCGAATATGCCGAAAGCTACGGCGAACCCGGTCCGAAACAGTCTTGCGCGATACACTGAAGGGACGCTGCCGCCATTCTTATCGCCCTGAACCAACGCCATCCCGACCTCGGCCATCGGAAACACGAGGCGCTCGTTCTCCACCCAGGGCTTCCGCAGAATCGCGGCGATAGAGATCGAGAGCAGGATGATGGCCGCGATGAGGCCCAGCCACCAGAAGAGCGGAACGACCCAGGCGTGCCAGTTGGCGCTCCCACTGGGTGGCAGACCGTTGTAGAACCATTCGATCGCGTGGTTGACGTCGCGCGGAACAAGCCACGACGGGATGTGAGGGTGGAATATCTCCGCCCATCGGTTCTCAGAAGTAGCGAAGTAGTATGGCGTGGCCATGGATCCGAGCCAGAAACCCATCAGGCCACTGGTCGGAACCGCGCTGGCAACCAGACCCATGGCGATGACCGTCGCCGTCTCGGCGCTCGTGAACCGTGCGCGGCGCATGACAAACACGGCCAACACGTAGACGGCGAGAAGAGCCACAGGGAAGTAGGAGAGATTCATCCGCGACGCGTGGATGACGTATTCCGCTTCGGTAACCCAGACGTTGACGATCAGAGCGACGCCAAGGCCGAACAGCACGCCGCGGAGGGTTATGGCTGGACGGTCCCTGCGCAGCGCGCCGCCCGCCACGATGGGTGGTGACAACGGTCCCATCAGCGAGGGCTCCCAATGAGGTATAGTCCGTCCGGCACGCTCACTCACTCACCCCCGGATCCTCGATGAAGCGGAGGAAGTCGTTGCCCATGTCTGTCGTGCAAGCACCGATGTGACTCCTGTTGGTCATCGCCACCTGGGTCGCGCGCAACGAGAAACCCATGAAGCCGTCCTTGTCCGGCATGCGTTCCTCCGATGCTGTGCTCTTCAGTACGCGACGGACTGAGAGAAGCCCGCTGAGTCCAGCGAAGCCGAACTCGCAACGTCCGCGAGGCGGACGACGGGTTGCGCCACGCTGCAACCAGGGCTTCCATTCATTTACGCTATCTCAGTCCTCTAGCCAGGAGCAGCCCCATGGCATCGCTAAGCGCATCCGCAGGACGGTTCGCCGTCGCGCTCGACACCGACACGTTCATGCTGACACTCAAAGATCGCGAGTCCGGCACAAGTTGGGCAACCGACGGTCCGTGCGTCCGAGTGCGCTCGATAGAGGACCGCGCAGATCGCGACGACGACTGGTACTGGGGATTCCCGGACCCGTCGGCGCCGATCCCGATTTCGCTCGATAGCGCGGAAGTCCAGGCCGTTGACCGGGCTATCTCGGTCTCGATGGACAACGTTCCCGTCGATGGGAAGCGAGTGAGCTTGAGCCTCGCCATTCGTATCGAGGATGACTGCGTACGGTTCGAGTCGGAAGCGACAGACGTACCTGATGGCGCTCGCATCCTCGTGGATTTCCCGCATAGGCTCGGCGCGTTCGCCCCCGGCGACGATGCCATGCTCGTTCTTCCGCGCGGTGCGGGCGTGATGGTAGACAGCTCTCCCGAGCGCGAAGGATACACGTGGGAGAATCTCATCTACAGCGGCGGACAAAATGGCTGGTCGATGCCGATATGGGGCACGACTCGTGGCGACAACACGCTCTGTGCGTATGCTCGGACGCCTTACGACTGTTACCTCGTCGCCGAACTGAACGACGGAGAGTCTGCGGCGTACTCGGCATGGCCATCGATGCTGTTCGACGGTGGTCGGTTGGCGCATCAACGGCGTGTCGACTATGCTGTTACCGATGGCGACTACGGAGCGCTCGCACGCTGGTATCGCTCCATGCTCCAAGCCGAAAGCAGGTACCGGACTCTTGAAGAGAAGGCCGATGGATACCCGCTCGTACACAAGCTGCCCGGTGCGGTACTTGCTGAGATATCGATCGATTACGGCGGCCCAGAGGCCCATGGTCGCAACGCAACGGAACTCGTTGCCAAGGCGAGCGAAATGGGGTTCCCGGGCCTTGTCTCGTACGCGATCAACATCTGGGAGCGTCCCAACAACGGGATCGATCCGATCAGATCGGAACAAGGATCGCGCGAATCGTTGGCCAAGGTCGCGCGCGACGCAAAGGCAGTGAATGAGGCGTACTGGCTGACGGTATACGAGAACTTCGTGGACTACTTCGACGGCATCCCCGGCTACGACGAGCACTTCATGTGCCGTCGGCGCGACGGGACCGTGCGCACGAACTGGTGGTCGGAGCCACGGCAGTGCTTCACGCACACGCTCTGCTCAAAGGTCCGCGCGGAGCATGCGAAGGAACGCCTCAGCGAGTTGCACGAGCTGGTTGGCGACGGGTCGATATACGTCGACGTCGAAGGCGCGATCGAACTCATCGAGTGCTACTCGGATGAGCACCCCGTGACTCGGGAGCAGGACGCGCAAAACCGCCGCGAGTTGCTAGCTCACACGAAAAGTGTCTTCGGCATCGTCGCCACCGAGTCCATGCCGATCGATTGCCTGGCCGACGTTGTGGACGTGGGGGCCTATTTCTCCGTATTCCAGTGGTGTGGATACGGCGCCAGCGACTGCCCCAAAGTCGTCCCGCCGGTCATACCGATACCGTTGTTCGTCATGGTGTACCACGGCTCGGTGCTCAACATGACAGCCAAGGACACGGACTTCTACAACTGCCCGGCACCGTACATGCCGCTTTGGGGGATGATGCCGGACGAAGCGGACGAGTTCTGCCTGCGTGTCTCCCGTGAATTGCGCGACACGAGCTACTCTTCGCTCGATGAGCATCGTTTCCTCACGCCGCCGACCATCGAGCGCGAGGGTGAGGGCGACACGGAGCGTCTCCACACCCGCGACGTCCAACTCAGCCGGTATTCCGACGGCATGTCGGTGCTCGCGAACTTCTCAAGGGAGTCGTTCACGTGCGACGGACACACCGCCGAGTCGGGCGACTGGGCCGCGTGGAAGGAATAGTGGATATCGCGTGACCGGTACACGTCCCTCCTCGGCCGTGGCGAGATAACGCCCCCCTCTAGAGGCGAAAAGGCGAGTATTAGCGGCTACGCCCATACTCGCTCAGCGAAATGGTCGGGGTGCTGAGATTCGAACTCAGGACCCCCTGCTCCCAAAGCAGGTGCGCTGGCCGGACTGCGCTACACCCCGACTTAAGTATCGATACGCATCGACTCGCGATGTCCCGACCGGTCGGTTACTCCTCCGACGAAGCATCCGACGGCGCCATAACGACGACGTTGACCTTAGACGCCTCGGCGCGGATTCGTTCGATATCTTCGTTCGTGAAGAGTCGCCAATTCGCTCGGTCGCGAAACTTCACGTCCTCGATCTGGCCTGAATTGACCCATCTGTAGTAAGTGGGTGCAGTTATCCCGATCTTGGCCAGGGCTACCTTCATACGGAACAGTTGTTGCTGTCTTTTTCCGTTGAGTGCGAGCCACAGCTCTCCGTTTTCCAGCTTGTCTACGGAATACTGGTCCGCCATACCAACCTCGGGAGATGCTTTCGATGGCTGCGGCTACGTTGGCAACGACTGCCCGACACAACTGCTGCTATACAGTATACGGCTTTCTCTCGCGCAAATCACGTGGTACCGTCACGAAAAAGCAAGGAATCACACGATGGGTGTCGTTAGCATGGTCGCGATCTCACTCGGCCGCAGGCGCGGGCGACGTTTCGTCGGGCTTCTTCCCCATCGCGCCGTGCTGCTTGTTGTAGAGGTCGGCGTAGTGGCCACCGGCACGAACCAGCTCGGCATGCGAGCCCATTTCTTGGATTTCCCCGGCCTCCATCACGATGATCAGATCGGCCTCGACGATCGTCGAAAGGCGGTGCGCGACTACAAGGCTGGTGCGGTCATGCATGACGCTCTCGAGCGCCTTCTGGATGAGCTGTTCGCTCTCCGAATCCAGCGACGAAGTAGCTTCGTCCATGATGAGGATGCCCGGGTTCATGATGATCGCCCGCGCGATGGCGAGCCGCTGCCGCTCCCCGACCGAGAGCTTGACGCCGCTCTCGCCACCGAGAGTGGTTTGATACCCATCGGGCAGATCTCGGAACAGCGAGTCGATCTCGGCAGCCTTGCATGCGGCTACGATTTCCTCATCCGTGGCTTCCGGCACTCCGTACCGGACGTTGTCGGCTATGTTGCCGTTGAATAGCACCGGGTCCTGCAATACGACGCCGATCTGACGTCGGAGGCCGTCGATCTTCACGTCCCGCACGTCGTGACCGTCGATCAGAATCCTGCCCGAGGTGACGTCCCACAGTCGCATCACCAGCGAAGTGATCGTCGTCTTGCCGCAGCCGGTGTGCCCGACGAGCGCTACCATCTTCCCAGCTGGAATGTCGACGTCGACGTCCCGAAGAACCGGCTCGCCCTCCTTATACTCGAACCAGACGTGGTCCAGAGTAATCCGTCCCCTAACGGGAGGCATCGCGTGGGCGCCCGGCTTCTCAACCACGTCCGGACTCGCGCGCATTATCTCCAGGATACGGTCGACCGAGACCATTACCTGTTCAAACTGATTCGCGAGCTGAGTGAACCTCAGCATTGGCCCGAACAGCATCCCCATGTATCCCTGGAACGCCGTCACCGACCCATAGGTCATCTCGCCTCTAAGCGCGAACCACACGCCCACCGTGAATATTAGCGTGCCGCCGACACCGTATATGAGCGACGATGCCGTCGAAAACGTCACGCTCTGCACGGTACCCGTCATCGCATGTGCCAGGCCGATCTGCGTGTCTTCGAGGAAATCCTCGGTCTCGTCCTGCTCTTTGGCGAACGAGCGGACTCTACGCGTTCCGCCCAGCCGTTCGTGAAGGTTGCCGGCAATCCGATCCATCGTGCGGTAGTAGCCCACGTTCGCCCGTCTGATTCGTCGAACGAAATAGCGGTAGTTGATGACGTATAATGGCACCACAGCCCACACCATCAGTGCCATCTTCCAATTTAACATGAATGTTACGACTGCGGCGAAGACGAATACGACGACATCCGTAACCAGCGTAATAGTCTGCCCCGTAACCAACCCCTGAACCGCGTTG